>JAIRXO010000150.1 GCA_031268255.1 Spirochaetaceae bacterium | reverse complement strand
AATCCCCAGGACAGGCTGCTCGCCGAATTTATCCGGGCCGGGCACGGCGATGACGGTGCCCTGGCCGCCGCCTTTACCGCCGTCGCGTCCGATCTTGCCGCCCTTGCCCAAGGAGTCGTCAGCGAAGGCGGGGCCGACGGCATTTATTACAGCGTCCAGGATGTCGCTGATCCGGGAATAGACAGCGCCGCGCAGGAGGCCGTCCTTGCCCCGGGCGACCATGCGGTTCTCGAAGCGGCGAACAAAGCCGGAGGACTCAACATACTCCACATCTGCGGCTATGCGGGGCACAGCAACACACTCAGCCATTTTGTGGATTACCCGGCCCAGATCATCAACTGGGCTTCCTGCTTTGAAGGCATAAGCCTGGGCGAAGGCAAAAAACTTTTCGGCGGGAAACCTGTCATAGGCGGCTTTGCCAACACAAAAGAGGGCCTCCTCTACTCAGGCAGCCGGAAGGAGATCGAAGAAGAAACCAGGCGGCTCCTTTTGGAATCAGGCCGTACCGGCGTCGCCCTGGGCGCCGACTGTACCCTGCCGAGGGACATAGACTGTAAACGCCTTGAATGGGTACGCCAGGCTGCCCGCTGACATTTAGGCAGCGCCGTATGTTTTAATCGCCGCTTTTATGCCGTAAACCGAATCCACGCGAAGGGTCTTTGGGTCAAGGGCTTCCTTGGGGCCCACCAGAACCGCCTACCCGCCAAGGGCGCGGAAACCTTCAACATATTTGGGGCTGTCGTCAAAAAAGATTGTTTCTTCCATACTGAAGCCCGAGGCCGCAAGCGCGCGGCAATAGGACTCAGGATGGGGCTTTCCCTTGAGCTTGTTATAGAGAATATCGTACACGCCAAGAAAAATATCATCGATTTTAAGAAAACGGAGCACCCTCGCGGCATGGGGCGCGGGTCCGTTGGTAAGCACCGACATGGGTTTGCCCAGGGAAAGCAAAAAGGGCCTGAGATTGGGGTCGGGGGAAAGGTCCGCGAGTTCCGATTCGGGATGCACATAGGCAAAGTAGCCGTCAGAATCGGAAATCCCGTAGTCCTTTTGCAGCCATTCCAGGGTTGATCCGTACCGCTTAAGCCCTTCACGCCGCCGGAGCGCCGCCTCGTCAAACGCAAGGTCCAGACGGGAGGCGATAAATTCTATCATACGCCGTTCAATGGACCTTCCCAGAGGCACAGACGGCGGATACAGGGTGTCGTCCAAATCAAAAAGCAGATGCCGTATCATACTACCATTATACAGAAAAGAACCAAGTACATAAAGAAGGGGGGCCTGTTTCCCCACCGCCGCCCGAATGTGGAGTTTTGCGGTAAACCGCACTGTTATTCATGCGGCGGAACGGGGAACACGCTATACGGTCAATTATCCTACAAATTCCTTCGGATTTATATACTTTACCATTGACAAAAAAACAGGACTCAAGTACAAATTTAAGGGAATCGAGGAGGTTAGTATGAATAAAAAAATAGTGATTCCGGCGCTTTTATTGAGCGCCGCGGTTTCACTGTGGGGCCGTCCCCAACAGGAAACGGCAGGCAATGAACTTTTGATTTATTCCGTGGTCAACGAGGACGAGACCCTGGCGCTTGCGGAACTCTTTACCCGTCAGACGGGTATCAAGGTTGAATATTTCCGGGCTGCCACCGGCGAACTGGTGAACCGGGTTATCGCCGAAAGAAACGCCCCCCAGGCGGATATACTTCTGGGCGGCGCTGAAAGCCTCCATATTTCCGCTGCCCGCTCCGGGGCGCTTGATCCTTATACATCCCGGGCGGTCCGGGTTCCTGAGTATACCCGCGCCGCCGACGGAACCTGGACGGGGTTCTGCGTGCTGACCCTGGGTATAGGGGTCAATGAGAACCGTTTCGCGGAAAAATTTCCCGGCAAGGCCCTTCCGCGGACCTGGGACGATCTGGCGGACCCGGCCTTTAAGGGGGAAATTATCTTTACCGATCCTGTAGCGTCGGCTACGGGGTATCTTTTCCTCCAGAGTCAGCTTCAGGGAAGGGGCGAGGCGCAGGGCTGGGATTACTTTAGGCGGCTTACTCCGCTGGCAGCCCAACTGCCCTCAAGCGGAAGCGCCCCGCCCCGGCTTATCGGATCGGGTGAATACAGCATTTGCGTGGCCTATGTTCACGCCATGCAGCTTTATGCCGCCCAGGGCTTCCCGGTAAAAATCATCATTCCGCCTAAAACAGTCGGCGAGGTAGACGCGGTATCCATTATCAAGGGCGGGCCAAACAGCGATAACGCCAGAAAATTTGTTGACTTTATGCTCTCCCGGGAAGCCCAGGAACTCTTTACGTCCCTTTCCCATACCATTCCGGTGAATCCCGAAGTCGCGAGTCTTTCGGGATCAATTTCTGTTGACACGATAGATTTCCTTGAATACGATTCGGAAAAGGCGGGGGCCGAGCGGGACGCGGTCCATGCGCGGTGGCAGAATGAGATAAGATAGGGGGCGGCCATCAGCGGGATTAAGGCCGGAAACGGCCTGGCTGCCGTATTCCGGGAAAACAGACAGACAAGGGAATCTCTGCCGCTTTGCGTACTCTGGACCGCGGCCCTTGCGTTTCTTTTTCTCTTTGTCCTCTATCCGCTTTTCCGCGTATTCCGGGCGGCCGGTCCTGAAAGCTGGCGGACCTTGTTCGCGTCATCCCGGTGGCTGGACTCGCTCCTCCATTCCCTGCTGCTGGTGGTTCTTTCGACCTCTCTTTCGGTGCTGACCGGATTTGTCTATGCCTATGGCGTTATCCGGGGCGCCCTGCCCTTTGCCCGTTTTTTCGCCTTTATCCCCGTACTGCATCTGGTTACTCCGCCCTTCGTGGGCGGTCTTTCGTTTATATTGCTTTTCGGGCATCAGGGTTTTTTTACCAAAACCCTTCTGGGCCTGGATGTTTCGCTCTACGGGCTTCCAGGTCTGCTCATAGCGCAGACCCTTTGCTTCTTCCCCATTGCCTTCCTCATTATAAAGGATGTACTTGAGGGAATTAACCCCGCTCTGGAATACGCGGCCCGTTCATTCGGCGCGCGGGGCTTTCGCGTTTTCAGAACCCTGACGCTGCCGCTTTCCCTGCCCGGCATAATTTCGGCGCTGCTCTTTATCGCCGTCTCGGTACTGAGCGATTTTGGCAACCCCATGCTTATAGGCGGACGCTTTACCGTACTTGCCGTGGAACTTTACACAAGGCTTTCAGGCTGGGCCGACACGGGAACCAGCGCGGCTCTGGGCATCATACTCCTCGTGCCCGCTTCGCTGCTTTTTGCCCTCCAGCGTTTTTTCTTCCATAAAAAACACGACCGCCTGGCGACCGCCGGCGCTGTTTCGTCGCTTCCCCGCCGTCCTCCCGGTCCTGTGTGCAGGGTTCTGCTTTTTGCCTTTTGTTCCTTCATCGCCGTTATTGTGGCGGCCCAGTTTCTTGCCGTCATAGCCGGGGCCTTTTCTAAAATATGGAGCGTTGACAACAGCTTTACCCTGGAACACCTTGCGGCGTGTTTCTCGTACAGCCGGGAACTGCGTAACACCCTGTATTCGGCCTTTGGCGCGGCTCTTGTAAGCGCGGCCCTTGCGTCGCTCTTTGCCTTTCTTACCCTCAGGACAGGTCTCCCTTTCCGCCGCGCCGCCGACGGGATAGTGATGCTGCCGGCGGCGCTTCCCGGTTCGCTTATAGGACTTGCGTTTGTACTTGCGTTTAACGGGAGCCCTTTTCATCTGACCGGAACAGGGCTCGTCATAGTCCTTGCCATGACCGTCTGCGATCTTCCCGCGGCCTACCGCATCATGAGTTCTTCCCTCATGAGTATACGAAACGCCCTGGATGACAGCGCCCGGGCGCTTGGCGCTACAAGGATAAAACTCTTTCTTACCATCATCTGCCCCCTGGCAGCCCCCGGCATTGTGTCGGCCTTTGTGTATACCTTTGTGCGGGCCACAGGAACCTTGAGCGCGGTGATTTTCCTCATGAGTTTCAGGACAAAGCTGACTTCGGCGCTCATCCTCAATCTCGCCTCCCAGGGAAACTGGGGCAGGGCGGCGGCCCTGGCCTTGGTACTGACTGTGGTGATTTTTTCGGCCCTGGCCCTGCTCCGCCTTGCGTGGGGGAAGCAGGCGCATATAATGGGGTATCATGGAAAACATTCCTTTTGATGTTGAACTTTCCCGGCTCGTTAAACGCTATGGAAATGTTACGGCAGTTGACAATTTTTCGCTTCAGGTGCCCAGGGGAAGTTTTACCACCCTTCTTGGACCCTCTGGCTGCGGCAAGACCACCCTGCTCAGAATCATCGCCGGTTTTTTTGAACCTGACTCAGGCGGGGTTTTCATCCTGGGGAAAAACCAAAAGGGCATAGCGCCTGAGGAACGCGGTACGGGTATAGTGTTTCAGGATTACGCCCTCTTCCCCCACATGACAAACAAAAAAAACCTTGCCTATGGCCTTGAGATACGCAGGGAAAAGCAGAGCGTCATCAGGGAAGAAATCGCGAATACCTCAGGGCTGCTTGGGCTCGACGGCCTTCTGGACCGCTATCCGGGCGAATTGTCCGGGGGACAGCAGCAGCGCCTTGCCCTGGGGAGGGCGTTGATCCTTAAACCCAGAGTGCTTCTCATGGATGAGCCTTTAAGCAGCCTTGACGCGAAACTCCGTCTCAAGGTAAGGGAAGAACTCAAGGAAATCCAGCAGCGCCTGGGCATCACCACCATCTATGTGACCCACGACCAGGAAGAAGCCCTTTCGCTTTCCGATTACATTGCCGTCATGCACGAAGGCAGGCTTGAGCAGTTCGGAAGCCCCCATGAGCTGTACAATACCCCCGTCAATGCCTTTGCTGCGGATTTTTCCGGGCCGGCCAATTTTTTTACCGCAGACGGAAAAACTTTTTTCGCCAGGCCCGAGTGGGTCCGTATCGCGGAAAGCGCGTCCAGCGCGGAAGAAGCCCTTCCGGGCGGAAAGGCCCTTGTCCTTTCAGGCAGGGTCATAGCCTCAGATTTTCTTGGCCGGCTTGTCAGGGTCAGGATACGGCTTGAAACATCAGGCGAAATCATCAGCGCCGAAATCCCCGCGGACCGCGGACCGCCTCCGGGGACGGCTATCAGCGTAACGGTAAGCAGATACCGGGAGATAAACTAAATTTCCGAATGTCAAGTTTATGGGCGCATCGAGCCCTCCGGGCTCGACCGGGCTTTCCGCTCCAATCTTTTGCTTCGCAAAAGGATTTCCGCTTCAATCCCTTGCGCAGTCTCCGTGAGCGCACCCGCCGCGCTCAATCGCCGAAGCTGTAGGCCGTGTCGGTAAGGGTAAAATTCTCCAGGGCTCCCGCTGTTCCCCGTATGGTATTGTCGGCAAACACAAAAAGCGCCTCGGCATCATCAAGCGACTCAATCCGCTGTCTGCCCCTTTCGTAGCCCATGGCAAAAATTCCTGTAGAAAGTCCGTCGGCGTCTATGGAACGGCCGGCAATTATCGTTACCGACACAAGGCCGTTTTCGACGGGGTAGCCGTCACGGGACGACAGGATATGGTGGTACGTTTTTCCGTCCAGCTCAAGGAAACGCTCGTACACCCCGGATGTTACAATGGTCTTGTTCCTGACTTCGAGGATACCCAGGTAATCGTTTCTGAGACCCGACGGGTTCTGGATGCCCACCCTCCAGGGCAGGTTTCCTTCTTTTTCCCCAAGGGCGAATATATTGCCCCCCAGGTCTACAATGGCCCGGGGTATGCCGGCCTTCCGTATGAGCCTGACCGCCTCGTCGGCGGCGTATCCCTTGGCTATGCCGCCTATGTCAAGGCGCATGCCGGGCCTGGCGAGAAAAACCGTTCCGGCATCCTGATCAATAACAAGCTCGCGCCAGTTTACCAGGGGAAGGGCCCTGTCTATTTCTTCCTGGGAAGGAAGGCGCGCCCCGTCAAAGCCTATGTTCCAGAGTTTTACAATGGGCCCTATGGTAGGATCAAAGGCCCCGCCTGAGATTTCGGCAAAATACCTGGCGCGGAGGAGAACCTCCACAAGGTCCTCGTGAACCTTGACCGGCGCTATGCCTGCCTGGGCGTTGATTCTTTCAAGCTCAGTGTCTTCTATGTTCGCGCTCATCCTGCCTTCGATCTCACGAAGCCGGGAAAAAATATTCCGGTACAGCCGGGCAGAGCCCCGGCCGTAGAGGTTTACCGAACATACCGTACCCAGCACATATTCAGTCTGGGAAGGAGGAGGCTTGGCGCAGCCCTGCGTCAGGACACAAAGACCCGCCAGCAGGGACCACAAAACCCTCTTGCTGCCTGTACCAAAAATCATGCTATAACGATACTGATTCGGGGTCTTTCCTACAAGACCCATATATCATATACTACTGCCATGGAAACGAACAAAGCCCAGGATAATCTGCTTGGGAAAAATATTTTTTTCCTGTACCCCTCTGCCATTATTCAGAATGAACTCATAGCCGAGCTTGCCCAGCAGGAATTTGAGGTTTACATAGTCAAGAACCATGCCAATCTGCGCCGGGTGCTGCGGAAGCATCCGGGCTCGCTGGTCTTTGTCAATCTGGACGAAGGCATGAGCGAAAAAGACTGGGAAGTATACATACGGGGGCTCATCGGCAATGTGGACCAGCCCGAAGCCCTTGTCGGGGTGCTTTCGGCCAACGCCACCGATGCCCTGATGCGTAAATATATCAATGTCGTCAAGGTCCAGTGCGGTTTTATACCGGTACATTCGGATATTCATAAATCGACAAAACAGATATTTGACATACTCAAGGCCCAGGATGCCAAGGGCCGGCGCAAATACATTCGGGCTACCATAGAAAACGAGACCAATGCCACGGTCAATATGCCCCTGGGCGGCGGCTTTATCAACGGCGCCATAAAGGACATCAGCGTGGTAGGGTTTTCCTGCGCCTTCCCCGAGGACCCCCAGATAGAAAAGAATTCCCTTGTTCAGAATGTGCAGATACGGCTCCAGACCACTTTGCTAAAGGTCGAAGCCATTGTCTTTGGTTCCCGCATGGAGGGGATGAGCAAGGTC
>JAIRXO010000109.1 GCA_031268255.1 Spirochaetaceae bacterium | reverse complement strand
GCATGAAACAACCATGAGGGGGATGATGATTAGGCAAATAAATTTCATTATTAGTCCGGCTTGGGCAGGTTCCCTGGAAGC
Source organism: Spirochaetaceae bacterium (assembly GCA_031268255.1). GTDB lineage: Bacteria > Spirochaetota > Spirochaetia > Treponematales > Breznakiellaceae > JAIRTD01. Next base: position 9,854 of record JAIRXO010000109.1, on the reverse strand, counting down.
GGGCGTTTCAGGCTCAGGCGGCTGTTCTTCCAATACAGGCAACTCTTGTACTGATTCATCGGGTACATCTTCTTCCGCCTTGGTAAACATCGAATAATCTATATCTTCCCCTATTTCGGCCAGCTCTACAAATCTCCTGCTTCCCTCGTCCCAGGCGTAAAAGTACCAGGATAAACCGCCGGCATCATGTTTAGGAGGGTGAACAGTCGTTGCTATTATTGGATAACACACCCTAAACCCGTCTATCCCCTGATAATTCATAAATTCCACTGGTGTGGGGCCGTTTTCAAAATCAATGATCCAAAATGGTATATTACAATATCTAACTAGATCATTTATACCTGAATCATAACCAGAAATGCCTAGATAAAAATAAGGGACAAAACCATAATAAAATATTTCATCAAGGCCGTCATTATTGTAATCGCCAATAACAGAAGAACCCATCCCTATTCTTTTTCCTGGTATACCACTCATTATATCACAATCTATTGTTTTATTCATATCTTTTATTTCATTTGGATTTTTATTATCAAATAAGTAATTCTTTAAAATTATCTTATCACCATCAATAGAATAAATTACACATCGTTTATTATCCCATTCAGCCAGCCAGTTATCCCCTCCGGGTATACCCATATTTACCCTTTGCAGAAAAGTTATGGGTTCTTTATATTTTGTATAAAATTCATCCTGCTCTATCAAGATTGCCCTTATCTCGTCAAACTTATCAGAGAATAGCAATCTACAGGAAAAAAGAAAAACCACAATTAATGATCGTTTTTTCATTACGGCATACATTAAAAAAGACCTACACTCCCCGTATCAGTTCCCGGGGCCGTGAACCCTGGGCCGGGCCCACAATGCCTTTGTGTTCCATTTCTTCTACCAGCCGCGCCGCCCTGTTGTAGCCTATTTTAAGCCGTCTCTGTATATAGCTCGCGCTGGCCTTGCCCTGCTGCATTACTATTTCCAGGGCTTTGTCGTACAGGGGGTCATCGCCGTCGGCAAAGAGGGATGGCCCGGAATCTTCTTCATCATCAAAAAAGATTTCTTCGTCTATGTATTCGGGTTCTCCCAGGGATTTGACATAGTCAACAACCCGCTCGACTTCTTCTTCGGAAACAAAGGCTCCCTGCATGCGTATGGGAAAGGGGTCCACAACGCCGGCGTAGAGCATGTCGCCTTTGCCAAGGAGTTTTTCGGCTCCTACCATGTCAATGATGATGCGGCTGTCCATCTTGCTTGCCACCATAAAGGCGATGCGGGTGGGTATATTGGCTTTGATGAGGCCGGTGATTACGTCAATAGAAGGGCGCTGGGTGGCAAGTACCAGATGTACGCCGACTGCCCGGCTCATGGCGGCAAGGCGGGCCACGGTGGATTCCAGTTCCTTGCCCGTAGTGGCCATGAGGTCGGCAAATTCATCTATAACTACAACGATGTAGGGTATATGTTCGGCGGCGATATTCCTTTCTTTGATGCGCCTGTTGTAGCTTTTAATGTCCCGCACTCCCATTGAATCAAGACAGGCATAGCGGCGTTCCATTTCGTAGATGCAGTACTGCAGGGCCTGAAACGCTTTTTTTGGTTCGGTGATTACCGGGGTAAGGAGATGCGGTATGTCATTGTAGAGTTTGAGTTCCACGATTTTCGGATCAATGAGAATGAGCCTGCATTCCTGGGGGGGGAGCTGGTACAGTATCGAGAGTATCATTGAGTTTACGCAGACTGATTTTCCCGAACCGGTCGCCCCGGCTATGAGGAGATGCGGTGTCTGCACCAGGTCTATGGTCTGGGCTTCGCCGGTTATATCCTTGCCCAGGACCACGGGTATTCCCATCTTTCTGCTGTTTCCCCCGGCAAGTTCTCCCTCAATGATTTCCCTGAAAGATACAATGTTCCGTTTCTGGTTGGGTACTTCTATGCCGACGGCGTGCTTGCCGGGAATGGGCGCCACGATGCGCACCGACGAAGCGGCGAGGCGGAGGGCTATGTTATCCTGAAGGTTTACTATTCTTGAAAGTTTTACCCCCGGAGCGGGGAGTATCTCGAACATGGTGATTACCGGCCCTTTGCGTATGCCGGTAACTTCTGCCTGGATATGGAATTCTTCCAGGGTTCCTTTGAGCGTATGGGCGGCGTCCCTGGTCGCCTGGTCTATAATCCAGTATTCGCCGTCAGGGTACTGGGTGAGCAGCCCTTCCACAGGAACCTGGTACGGTCCCCTGCGGGCCTTTCTTTTGCGGTCCCCGTCCTCGTTCTGCTTTCCCTGTGCTTCCCTGGCCCTGGTTTTAAGCTGGGCTTTTTCTTCGGCCTCCGAAAGGGCGCGCTCAAGGTCGTCGCCGGTTTCGGCATCCAAAACAGCGGAAGGCTCAAGGCCCTCACCGGCGCCGCCTGATTCAAGGGTTTCAATTTCATCATCAAGGGGTTCAAGAACTTCAAGCTCCCCGGTTTCGCCATTGTCCGCATACAGGACCGCGCCAAAGTCTCCGGCGCTTTCCGCTTCTTCCGCGTCATCAGGCCCGGAGCGTTCAAATTCCCCGGTTTTTGCGAGGCTAATGTCCGTGAGGCTAATGTCCGTATCCGCCCGCCAGGTATACCGGTCATCCGTACCTCCGGGCGGGGGAAGTATGGGGATGTACCTGTGTTGGGAAGCGCCGGTCTCTTGCCCGGCAGCCGCTTCCGTTTGTTCAGCTTGTTCCGCTTCGGCTCCGGTTTTAAAAAGAAGGCTCCGCAGCAGGGCCAGGGCCGAAAGTTCCAGAATGGTCAAAAAAATGACGGCAAAACTGAGGCCGGCCCTTCCTGCCGAATTCAAAATGGAATATACTCCGGCGTAAAAAGAAAAATCTTTAAGCAGGACAAAGCCGAGGACAAGGGTCATAAAGGGAAGAAAGGCGAAGCCAAGGAGAAAAATTTTATCCGGCCTGTACCGGGGGTCTGCCAGGAGTATTGCCGCCCAGAACAGTACGCCGGGAATGAAAAAGGCGAGAATACCGAAGGCGGCGGCGAAATATTTTCCGGGCAGGGAGGGGAAAGGCAGGGCAAAGAGGGACGCGGCTATGGAAAGGCCCAGATACACCGAGACCAGGGCCAGGGCAGCCGAGAATACTATCTGTTTTTTGCGGAATCTGATATTTTGGCGCCGCATATCCGGTGTATAAAACAAAACTACAACCCCCTGTATATATCGGCAATTACCCCTTCCATCGACAGGCCGTAATAGAGATATCCGTAGGCCGTAGCCGCGGCGAGTACCCTGCGGCCATATTCCCTGGTTTCGGTAAATTCAATGGTTTCAAGAAACAGGTCCTCAGGCAGTGCGGGCATCGCCCTCCGCCAGCGCCGTACCCTGCCTATGCCGCCGTTGTAGGCGATAAGGGCCTGCACAGGACTTCCGGCGGTACGGACAAGGTAATTGAGATACCACGCGCCCAGATGCACATTGACGCCGGGATTTTTCAGGTCGATTCCCCCATCTGTAACATAATCAGGGCCGCCCTGACGGGCAATGCGCCCGGCCATGTCCAGGGCCGTAGCCGGCATGAGCTGGGCAAGGCCCACCGCTCCGGCGCTTGAGACAATATCGGGAAAAAAGAAACTTTCGGTTCTGATAAGGCCAAAGAGTATTTCCCTTGGAAGTTCGGCTCCAAGGGCATTTTCTTCTATAATATCGGCAAAGGGTCTGGGGTAGAGCAGTTCCATATCCTGTCTCTGTATTTCGTAGCTGCCCCGGTTTACCCCCGCCGAAATTATCCTGATTGATTCGCCCCAGCGTTCCGCCCCGGCAAAGGCTTCGGCAAGGAGCCGTATCTCGGAAATTGAAAGCCTAGGCAGCGCCGCCTGGGCATAGGGATAGGCGAAGTCATCACAGCCTGATCGGAAAAAATTGAAAATAAAGTCAAGTTTTTCCCAGTGTTCCACGCCTTCTGAGGGGCGTGTTTCTGACTTTGGGGGCAGGGGTTCCACGCTTTCCCCAAGGAATGAAGCGGAAAGCCCCCGGTAGTAAAAAGAGGCGTCGCTTTCCTCAAAGGCGGTCCTGAAAAATTCCCCGGCCTCGGGCCCTTCTTTTAAGAGGCCAAGGGAACGGACCCGTCCCAATATATAGGCGTACTGGGCAACGGTAGAACCATCGGCCAGGTCTTTGACAAGGCTAAAGGCCCGGTACATTTCCTTCCATTGGCCTGCCGAACACAGGCGCTGGGAAAGCCGGTCAAGCAGATCGGAAAAATAGCCGCTGTCTTTCCACCGTGGCCCGTACTCGCCGAGCAGTGAAACGAAGGTCTCAACCGGCCCATTGAGGGCAAGGCTGAGTATGTACCAGATACAGGCGTCGGCCTGTTCGTCGTCGGGGGCAAGGGCCAGGGCATCCGAAAAAAGGGCGGCGGCCTCGCTGTATCGCTGTCTCTGGCGTTCGATTCTTCCGCCAAAGTAGCGGAGCATATACCGCTGTTTTTTTATGTCAACGGAAAAAAGGCCCTGCCCCAGAGCGTCGCCTGTTTCAAGAAATTCCGCCCACCGGGCAAAGAGTTCGGCGCCCTCGTCCTGTCTGCCGCTGTACTGAAAGGCCCGTCCCAGATCGCCGAGAAGTTCGGGATAGGTAAGAAACAGTGAGGGGTCCAGGTCCAGCGCCGCGCTGAAAGCGTTCATCGCCGGACCGTAATCGCCGCGCAGTACGGCGAGACGGCCCCGGATTGCGGCGGCTTCGGCTGTGTCTCCGCCGGAACCTTCCCATTCCCCAAAAAGCCAGATTTGGGGCGGCCCCGATGTTCCGGTAAAGAAAAAATCCTTGCGCTCCGCTTCGTCTCCTGTTCCGCGCCTGAACGCGGCGCCAAGGGCAACGGCCCTTTCCCAAGAACGTATTTCCACGGAAGTTTCACCGGAGGCTGTTCCCGCGGAAAGGGCTATGGCGTCGTACTGTTCCAGAATATACGAGGCAAGATCGGTGAGAATTTTTTCGCCGCCTGAAAACTTGAGTATTCTCCTGGCGGAACGCTTTTTCTCTTCGGCGGGAAAAACAGTATCAGCGGCGGTGAGGAAACGGACAAGTTTATCACGGGCCGCTTCTTTTACCGGGATAAGGGAAGCCTCAAGAGCCTTTTCGTATAACGAAACGGCCAGGATCATGTCGTCCTTGTCCTCGGCCCTGAGGCCGTCGTAAAAGGCGGCGTCGTTCCGGGATATGCCCATGACCCTCCCTCCCCCGCAGGACGCGAGGTCGAGGAGGGCAAAGACAATCAGGGCCAGGGGAAAAGTATGACGGCTAATTTTTCGGCGGTATGCGTATAGTGGTCCCGGAGATGATGAGATCGGGATTACGGATGTTGTTGAACCTCGCGATGCGGGGATAAAGCCAGGGATTGCGATAGAAGGCCTCCGAAATGTCCCAGAGCGTGTCGCCCCAGCGTATTCTGTATACCGCCCCTTCCCGTGGTATGGTCTGGGGAACCTCGTAGGAAGAAACCGGCGCGCCCGTTCGGGTTCTGCTCCCTCCGGCCTGGCTCGTGCTTTGAGAAGGCGCTTGTATGACCGGCGCGCTGGCAGGTGGTGTACGGGCAGGCGGCTGCTGCGGCGCTGTCTGTTGCGCCGGTGTCTCCGCTCCGCTTGTGCCGCCGGAAGGACTTTCCGCCGGGCTCTCCGGGCTCTCCGCAGCCGTCCCTGACGCGGGGGGGGTCCTGGGGCCGCTGTCTTTGCCCTTGAGGAAGAAATACCACGCGGCGGCGCCAAGGAGGAGGAGCAGGATCAGTATCACGAGGACAGCTATCCAGGGGGAACTCTTTTGGGTTTCTTTTTTTGCCGCCGCCTGGGTTCTTTCGTAGAGACCCTGGGGGGGCGGTTCATGGGAATCAAGCTCAAAGTCGGGAATATCATAATCCCTGGCTGATTCCTCAAGGGATTGGAGGGAAACCACAAGGTGCTGGGGTTCCGATCCAGAAGGATCATCCAGGTCCAGCACATCGGCGCTGAGTTCGCCCGCCGCGTTGGAAGAGATAATCAATTCTATTGAAGGTTCACCCTTGGGCCTGGATTTGATATTCTCGACCACCAGACTCCCTATATACGCCGCATCGGCCATGGTTTTAAGGGCGCTCTTGTAGAGATCAATCTGGACGCTCTTCTGACCGTCATGTACGGTAGTGAGAATAAGCCGTTTTTTAACTGCGGAAGACTCTTCCAGTATGGAGTAGAATTCCCCATTAGCAATCTTAATGCCAATAGACGCCGCCATCATCGTACTCCTTCGATTCAATTATCTCTTTATTATCGGCCTAATCCCTAAAATTCTCAAGGGGCAGGACGCTGAATCATTCTGCTGAATCATTCTATAGAGAACAATAGATAATACTTGAGCATTTTTGGAACAATCCCGATAATGAGAGATATGATGGATTTTCTGCCCCTTCTTGTTGTCATAGTTATCCTCGCCGGAATCGTGGTGTTTATCATGTCCGTATTCGGCAGAAAGCGGACAGGCGGCGGAAGCAAAGACCGGGACGCGGTCATCAGAAACGCCAATAAAAAACTGGCCCAAAATCCCCGCGACATTGACGCCCTGCGGGACCTGGCCGATGTGTATTACCAGGACCAGGTCTGGGACAAAGCCTATAAAATGTACGAAACGCTCCTTGAGCTTGCTTCAAGTCATCCCAATATGGATGAATTTGAAATGAACCTCCGCTATGGCATTTCGGCCCTCCGCCTCAATATGCTTAACGAGGCGTATAAGGGCTTTGCCGTGGCCCGCTCCCTGAATCAGGACAATTTCGAGGTAAACTACAATCTGGGGTATCTTGAATTTCAGAAAAACAATTACGAAAAGGCCGTCCAGTACCTTAATCAGGCACGGCAGCTTGATCCTGAACACGCCCCCACCCTCCGCTGCCTCGGACACGCCCTTTTCAAAATGAAAAAATACAAGGAAGCCCTTGCCTTTATACGCAAGGCCATTGAACTTGCCCCGGACGACAAGGAATCCCTTTTTACCCTCGCCGAATGTTACTACGAGGTGAACCAGACCGAACAGGCCCTGCGTATCTTCGGCCATCTCAGGCCCGATCCGGCAATGGGCCCCAGCTCCTGTCTTTTTTCGGGCTCCATCAACCTCAAAAACCTCCGCTTTGATAAGGCCGTTGAAGATTTCGAGATTGGGTTACGGCATCAGAATGTCAAGAGCGAAATCAGGCTGGAACTCAAGTACCGGCTGGCTTCGGTGCTGCTCAAACAGCAGGACATAGGCACGGCCCTGGGCTATCTCAGGGAAATCCAGGACGTACATCCCAATTACAAGGACGTGCCCCTGCTCATCGCCAAGTACCAGGAACTGAACGCCAACAAGAACATGCAGATATACCTCATGGCGCCTTCGGCGGATTTTGTGGCCCTCTGCCGTAAAATCGTGATGAGCTACTTTCCCAGGGCCAGGGTAAAAATAACCAATATAGCGGTCGACAAAAACGAATGGGCCGATATTCTTGCCGAGGTGGATACTCCCAAGTGGTCCGACCTGGTAATGTTCCGGTTTATACGGAACCAGGGTTCGGTAGGAGAACTCATAGTCCGGGACTTCCATTCCCACTTAAAGGAAGTCAAGGCGGGCAAGGGTCTGTGTCTTTCGGTGGGGAACTTTACCGATGAGGCAAAACGTTATACCGAAGCCAGGCTCATAGACCTTATCGGCAAGGAAAAACTTTCCGCCGTTCTCAATTCCGTTGACGCCAAAGCGGCGAAGGCCGCCGGAACACCAAAAAAATAAGCGCCGCCTCTAAGCGCGGCCCCTTGAACAAAACATGCCGGTTTACTATAATCATATATACCATCATCTTTCTCTACAGGAGGTTTATATGTCCGATTCGGACGCGGGCGGTAGTAGATGCCAACCCGAACAACAATCACTGACCGTTCCTGTAGCTGACCCCGCCGTTTAAAAACCCCGCTGTCTATGGGAACGTAAGGAGTAACCCATGGACAAAGATATTCTTTCCATCATCGAAGAAGAACACATTCAGATTTCCGAACTGTACTCAGCCCTTGCCGATATGAATGTCGCGGACATCGCCGGGGTATTTCAGAATATCAGCCGGAAAAAGATGGGGCAGGTTTTCAGGCTGCTTCCCAAAACCGTGGCGGCGGATGTATTTGCCTACATTGAGCCTGAGGAACAGCAGATTATTGTAGAAGCCCTGACAGAAAGCGAAGTCAGCGACATCATCAACAAACTCTTTGTTGATGACGCGGTAGATGTTATCGAGGAAATGCCCGCCGATGTGGTAAACCGGGTGCTGCAGAATGTGGGAGCGGAAAAACGGAAGCTGATAAACCAAATTCTCCAGTATCCCGATGATTCGGCGGGCAGCATTATGACTATCGAGTATGTGGAACTGCGGGAACACCACACCGTGGCGGAAGCCTTTGGGCATATCCGGGAAACCGGCATCAACAAGGAGACGATATACACCAGCTATGTAATCAAAAAAGACCGGTTTCTGGCGGGGGTGGTATCTGCCAAGGATCTGATGCTGGCGGACCCTGAGGACAAAATCGGCGACATTATGGACGGCAACGTTGTATTCGCCAACACCACCGACGATCAGGAGGCCACCGCCGCGCTTTTTACAAAGTACGGCCTCCTGTCCCTGCCCGTGGTGGACAAGGACAAGCACATGGTGGGGATTATCACCGTAGATGACGCGGTGGAGGTTATAGAAGAAGAAGCCACCGAGGACTTTGAAAAAATGGCCGCCCTTAATCCCTCTGACGAACCCTACCTTAAAACTCCCATTCTCAAATTAACCCGGAACCGCATACTCTGGCTTTTGGTGCTGATGCTTTCCGCCACTGTTACGGGAGCCATCATCGCCGGCTTCGAAGATGCCCTGGCGGTGCTTCCCGCCCTGGTAGTATTCATCCCCATGCTTATGGATACCGGAGGCAATGCCGGTTCCCAGACTTCCACGCTGATCATCCGCGGTATGGCGCTGGGCGAAATACAACTGCGGGACCTGCTGCGGGTACTGGGCCGGGAAATCTGCATTGCCCTGCTCTGCGGCCTGGGCCTGGGAATCATCAACTATGCGCGAATTTGGATCATGTACGGAAGTACCGGGCCCGCCTATAATCCCCATTTGCTTTCCCTTACCGTAAGTTTAAGCCTTATGATCACCATTGTTATCGCCAAAGGTATAGGCTGCATACTTCCCATGGTAGCGAAGAAACTGAACCTCGATCCGGCGATTATGGCGGCGCCCATCATCACCACCGTGGTTGACGGTACCAGCCTGGCGGTATACTTTGCCATCGCCAAAAATATCTTCCGGCTTTAGCGGAATACTACTATGCGGTCTCTCAAAATTCTTCTATACTGAAAGTATGAAACTACGCGGGTTCTGGTTAGTGGCTTTGCTTTTTGGATGCGGCCTTTTTCTGCCGCCGGGGGCAGCCGCCCAGGGCGGGGACAATCTCCCCGCCCTGCCGTTTTCAGGGGCCGCGGATGTTCCGGGCGCGGCGTGGATTATTTCGGTTAAAGGGGATATAAGCCCCTCCCTGGCCGCCTTTGTACGGCGGCAAATACAAAAGGCCCAGGAGGGAGGCGCCGGCGCTCTGGTGTTCGAAATAGACACCTTTGGCGGAAGGGTTGATTCGGCCCTTCAAATTACCTCCAATATTCTTTCGATACGGGACATACCCACCATAGCCTGGGTAAACAACAGCGCGGGCTCCAGGGGGGTACGCAGGTCCGCCGGCGCTCTGCGCGCCCGGTCCTGCGAACCCAGTTCTATGGCCCCGGGGTCCTCCAGCGGCGCCGCCGCGCCGGGAACGGTGAAGTCCTCCGGGGGGACCGATGCCCCCGGCGAAAA
>JAIRXO010000030.1 GCA_031268255.1 Spirochaetaceae bacterium | reverse complement strand
GACCGGCGGGATTGTCTACGGCTCCGATGCGATTGGCAATGACGGAGACGGCAACCCCCTCAAAAACACCGCCACAAACGGCGATACCAACGGTCACGCGGTGTTCTATGGGCAGTGGGTTGACGTGAGTACCACCGTCTACTACTACCGTGACGCCACCCTGGACACCGGGGACAACATCGACACCGCCAGCGGCCAGCTTCCCACAGACTCCGGCCCCGCATACGGCGTGAATAACTGGATAAAAAAATAGTGTGGCGGTACAGGCGCAATTCACTTATACATCGGGTCAGGGGGATAGGCGATATTCGTCTATACACCCCACCCCGCCTGCCCTGAACTGGTTACAGGCCATGTTGTGATGGCGGGGAACTATTCCGCGGCCGTCCGGTCATGGCATTTCCGCGCGTATCATTACCGGTGAGCAAAACTGGGCGCGTACTTCGCCGCAAGGATGATGGCTTCAGCCATGCTTACCTCACTGACAAGGTTCCGGCCCGCAATATCAAATGCCGTACCGTGGTCAACCGAGGTACGCAGTATGGGCATACCTCCGGTAATGGAAATGGTACGTTCAAAATCAAGGGTCTTGGTTGCCACATGCCCCTGATCGTGGTACAGCGAAAGCACACTGTTGTATTTTCCCTTAAGGGCCTGGTGAAACACCGAATCAGCGCCTATGGGGCCTTCTACCTGATAGCCTTCCGCCTGTAATGCCGCTACGGCCGGAAACACCTCCTTTACTTCTTCGTCTCCGAAAAGGCCGTGCTCCCCCGAATGGGGATTGAGCCCTGCCACTGCCATGGTTCCTCCGGGAATTCCGAATTTTTTAAGCACTTCCACGGCCCGTTTGACATAATCAATGATGCGGTCCTTGGTAACCATTTCGCAGGCCTTGCGGAGGGATACATGACGGCTTAGAAAAAACACCCTGAGGCCCCTGACCTCAAACATGGTAAGGGGATCACGGGTACCGGTCAATTCGGCGAAAATTTCAGTATGCCCGATAAAATTGATACCTCCCTGTTTTAACGATTCCTTGTTGACCGGCGTAGTGGCTACAGCGTCTACTTTCCGGTCAAGGGCAAGACGCACGCTTTTTTCGATGTACTCATACGCCGCCCTCCCGCACATGCCGTTTACTTCTCCAAATTTAAAACGGCCCATTTCAATATTATTGACGGCGATTAAATTAAGGATTCCGCTGGAATAATCTCCCTCGTCAGGTTCGCTTATTTCTTTTACGGTGAACGCCTTGCCGGTAATCGCAACGGCGTTTTTTACCACAGCGGAGTCGCCGACCGCCACACAGCGGGCGGCTTTTTGCACCTCCGCGCCGGCAAAGGCTTTAACCAGTATCTCCGGCCCCACGCCGGCAGGGTCCCCAAGGGGAACAACAATCAACGGTTTATTCATCAAACTTACGGCAGCTTTTAGGCTCCCATGGCGGCTATTTCCTCAAGCCGCCTGATAATGGGCAGATGCTGGGTACAGGCCGACTCGCACTGGCCGCACTGGATACAGGCCGCGGCGGTCTGGGGTTTTATGCCCCAGTGCATGGAAAGACGCTGGGAAAGCTGTTTTTCGCCGTCGGACGGGGAGAGGAGTTTCTGGTTATAGGCGTCCATATACCGGGGTATGGGTATGTTCTGGGGGCAGTCGTCGCAGTAGGCGCAGCCGGTGCAGAGCCCTTCCAATGACAGCGATGCCCTTTCCTTTTTCGCGGCCAGCGCGGTTTCGGTGCTGGGATGATAGGTTTCCATGGCGGCAAGGGCCTCGTCCACATCGGAAAGGGAGGCAAAGCCAACCAGGGTTACGCTGATGTCCCGGTGATCCCAGAGGAAGCGGAGGGCGGCGCCCACGACAGGTTCAGCGGGGGTCTCTTTAAGGAATTCAAACAGTTCGGGATGCTGGGGTATGATGCCGCCTCCCAGGGGGTTCATCACCACGGCGCCGAGTTTCTTGTTCCGTATGGCGTTAAAGGCCTTTTCCCTGGTCCTGAAATTATACGCCGAGTAGCCAAAGAGTACCCCTTCAAAAACCCCTTCCATGAGGAGTTCTTCGATTTCGTCCTGAATGAGATGGCTTGACACACAGATATGCCTGATAAGACCTTCGTCCCTGAATTTTTCGAGGGTATGCAGTATGCCGTCTTTTTTTCTGGCCTGCCAGTTATCCAGGCTGGTAATGCACCATACATGGTAAAAATCCACCGCGTCAATGTTGAGCCGCCTGAGCTGGCCTTCTATCTCCTTTCTAAGGTCAGCTTCGGTTGTCTTGAAGGTTTTGGTCGCCGTATAGTAAGGAAGGCCGCGCGCCTTAATTTCGGCAAGGCCCTCCCCAAAAACCGATTCGCTTTTGGTCTCAAAATATCCGGGCGCCGTATCAAAGTAATTTACTCCGCCCTCGGCGGCCCTGACCATCATGCGTATACATTCATCATGATCATCAATGTGGGCAAAACGCATACCCCCAAAGCCGAGTAGTGATACCTTCTTGCCGGTTTTTCCGTAATCCCTGTAAAGCATGGCTCCTCCTTCCTTAGATGCGTCTGCCCTTGGCGCTCCGGGTATTTATCTTTTCGGTTGAACGGCGCAGAATTTTTATTCTGAGGTAGACCCGGTCGCCTCCAGAATAACTTACCACATAGGGTTCGCCGCCGTAATCGACTATTCTCCGCGTGGGTTCGGTGTATAAAAGGTAGTAGCGGTGATCCAGGCCGGGGCCCGCCTGTTTGAAGAAAAGGCGCTTGGTGTCGTCGTTTTCCTCGAAGCACACTTCCAGCACCTCAAGGTTATCGGCATCGATGTAGGAGTTCAGTATCGCGCCCATGGTACGTTTTCTGATTTTTATTTTATCACGGACCACTACATCACGAATGGTCATGGTGCCCAAGACATTGGAACTTTTTTGTTCCCGGTAGGGCTCCGCGTCATTGAGGGTTACATTCGCCGAAAGATAAAACTGGTACTGGGGGAGCGCGTCGTGCCCGCCCAGATCGTTTATGGAATTCTGGGTGACGGCCCTTGTGGACGCGCAGCCAGAAAAAGAAAGCGCGAGAAAAAAAGACAAAACCAATATTCCCGCATAGGCCGCTTCTGATCTTTTCGTTTTCATACCTTTCCTCCTATTGCCTGTTCCGCAGTATGTCCTGCCGCAACTGCCACTGTCCGCGGTCAATGCGGCCTTCGCGTATTTTTATATACCCGCTCTCGGCTATGGCGCCGGTGTCAATGCCGTTGACCGAGGCTATGCGCACCCATACCTCGCCTGAAAGTTCGTCAATGGGGACAGCCTCAAATACCACGGTGGCTCCGGCGGGGCGGGAGCTGATATTGCGGTTCACGGGGTTTACCAGGTATATGTCCTTAAAAGCAAGAACAGAACCAGAGGCATTGACCAGTTCCGCGCGGATGTCCATGGTTTTCGCCAGGGAGGGGGCGCCGCTTTCGTCAACAAAGACCGTTGACGAAAGCGGCCACTGGGCAAAGCCCCATTCGGCCTTTTTGCCGGTGCCGCTGAGGCCGTCATAAATTTTTCGCAGTACCTGAAAGCCGGAGGACGGATACGAGGCAAGGACAAAGGAGATGTCCGCAAGGGCGGTCTCATAGTTTACCCGGCCCTTGGCCAGTTCTCCCTCATAGACAAGTTCATAGGGAAGGTGGGAAGTGAAAAAAGCCTCACATTCTTCCATAAGATTGAGCCAGGCGTTCCGCCTTTCGAGCTCGTCCCGTATGGACCCGATATTCCCCCGGGATACGTCGGAAGAAAGCGAAGAAAGACGCGCGCCGGCCTCGCTTAAGGAATCGTCAAAAAAGAGGGCGTCATAGTAATAGCTCAGGGCTTCGGTTACGGCGCCGTTTTTCTGGGCGGCGAGCCCCCGGGAAAGGGCCGCCTCGGCGGCGGCCTCGGAAGTATTGACGGACAGAAGGGCTTCCCGTCCCGCCGGTGTAAGAGCCACTCCCATCTGATCAAGGAGAGCTTCCGCGGCTTTTTTAAGCGTCCCCATGGAACGCAGCTCATCAAGCGTACAGGGTTCGGGAGGCCAGGACGCCAGCCTCTCTCCGGTTTCGGTATCCGAGACGGCAAGTTCAAGAAGAAAAAGGGCCGGGGCGGTCCTGGTTATTGAACCGGTAAGTATGCAGCGGGCATTGGTAAGGTTTCCCAGGGAAATAAAATCATCCTCGGAGTAATAGGGCGACAGGGACTTTTCCTGCTCGGCGAGTATGCGGTCAAGGTTCTGGCGGTCAACCACGGTCATGGCCGAATACCGGTTAAAATCGCCTGCCAGGGAGCCCTGGACCATGGCGGGAAGCCAGGCCTCCGCCGGGGAAAGCCCCCTGGACCGGGGTTCAAGAACCGCGATGCGTATGCCCTTTCCGCCATCGCCTTCAAAGTAGGGGCCGCCGGTTTTTCGCGGGGCATCCCCGGGCCGGGAAGCACAGCCGGCAAGAACGGCGAGCATGACAAGAATAATACGACGGCAAGAAACCGGCATCATGGAATTCAATATGAAGTTACTATACCACAAAATGAAAACAGGGGCAATTGTTGCCTGTCCGCGGTAACATTCTCTTCACTTGGGGGGTAGGCGCAAACCGTGTTTGCGCCGCAGGGGGGCGCGTAACAAAACTCTTTTGGAATTTTGTTTTGGAGTTTGCCGCAAGGCAAACT
>JAIRXO010000015.1 GCA_031268255.1 Spirochaetaceae bacterium | reverse complement strand
CGCCTTTGCCGGAACTGCCTTGACCGGCGTTTTGCCTTGGCCCGTCTTTGCCGGAGTCGCCCTATTTGGGACCATTTTGGCTGCGGCAGTCTTGGCAGGTGTCTTGCCCTGGCCTGTTTTGACCGGAACTGCCTTGATCGGTACTTTGCCTTGGCCTGTTTTTGCCGGAACTGCCTTGATCGGCGCTTTGCCTTGGGCCACCTTTGCCGGAATTTTTTTAGCCCTGTTTTCCGGTTTTTTGACCCCGGAAACTGTTTTCGTTTGAGATTTTACCGCCGTTTTTTTGACTACCTGTTTTGTCACCGCGGTTTTAGACGAGAGTTTTGCCGCCATGTATACTCCAAAATACTGAAGTTTTTCATTTGCGGACAGGGTTCATACGGGTATAAGGGTATGAACCCCAAGTCCAATACCTTCGGCAGCCAAGCGGATTGCCGAATAAGTTCATTATACCCTTTATCTGATTTTTGTGCATTACTTTTTGACGGTTTTTAGGAAAAATGAGCGGACAAATGGGGTATTTTTAAAGATTATGCGCGCCGCGCCCTGACAAGGACGCTTTTCCACTGCCAAACGAGGGGGCCTTCCTGGGTCCGGCTTTCCAGGGCTTCCCTGATAAGGGGGAAGGCGTTTTCTCCGAGGGCGCTCCGCATAAAAGAACCCCAGCTTGATTTTTCAGTATCAAACCAGGCGGCAAGGTCTTTCGCGCTGATGAGCCGTTCTTCCTTCTGGTCAAGAAAGTCCGCTTCCACAACAAAACCCGCCTGTTCAAGTTCCTCAAGGAGTTCGTCCGGCTCCCAGGTACGTCCGTTTTCACCGCTGAAAAAAGCCGTCTCCGCCTGCCTGAAAGACGCAAGGGCTGTTTCAGAAAGGCCGGGGGCCGTTTCCAGAAGGCGGGAAATCCTTTCACCCAGAGAGGGCGGGGAGGCGAGGAGTACCAGGGCGCCGCCTTTTGCGAGGAGGCCGGCGGCCCTGCGTCCAAGCGCGGCAAAAGCCCGCCGGGGAGCGGCATTTTTTCCGAAGCCTTTCCGGTACAGTTCCCTTATCAGCAGAAAATCGAATTCCGGGGTAGAAAAAAGGGCCGCGCTGTCAGGCAGAATTTCCGCGCCGCTAAATACGGCTATTTCAGGTCCTTCAAGCTCGTCAAGCCCCGATGTCTGGGCAAAACGGAGCAGGGCCGCCCTGGCGTTTTCAGAATCCACAAGGGCGGCGCTCAGGCCCTCGGGCGCCCTCCTGAGGCTTTCCCATACCAGGAGGCCGTCGTTGGCAAGGGGTATGAGTATGCGGCTCTGGCGCTCGGGCCGCGCCGCGGTGAATATGGCGTCCCTGTCCGAGAGGAGGAGGCGGGACCGTCCCGATTCCGCCCGCTTGAACCAGCCTTCCCTGCCCTTGGACGCCGCCGACCAGGAGAGAATCTCCCCGTCCGCCGTCCCCGCGCCAAGCACTATGGCCGCCTGGAGTTCGCGTTTTTGCAGAACCGATTCCCGCAGCTTTCCTTCATAGCCCATGCGGGACGGTACATAAAAAGTCCGCCCCCGGAGCGCGTCGGGAAGGTACTGCTGGGCGGCCCAGTGGTCCCGGTAGGCGTGGGGGTACACATAGCCCTCGCCGTGGCCGAAACTTTCGGCGTCTCTTGACGCGTCCCGCAGATGCCGGGGAACATCGGCATCCTCTTTTTCAACTTCCTTGACAGCGTCAAAGAAGGCCAGGGTTGTATTGGATTTTGGGGCCGTGGCCAGGTACAGGGCCGCCTGGGACAGGGGAAAATTCCCTTCGGGGAACCCTATGCGTTCAAAGGCGCTGGCGCAGGAGAGAACCACGGTAATGGCATTGGGGTCGGCGAGGCCCACGTCCTCCATGGCGAGTATGATCATGCGGCGGAAGATGAACGAGGGGTCCTCTCCGGCCCTGACCATTTTGGCAAGCCAGTACAGGGCCGCGTCAGGATCGCTGCCCCTGACGCTCTTGATAAAGGCGCTTATGGTATCAAAGTGGTAATCCCCGTCCCTGTCGTAGAGTACCGCCCGTTTTTGTATGCTTTCCTCGGCGGCCTCCAGGGACACCCGGATTTCCGCGCCCTGGGGGGGAGGCCAGGAAAAATCAACGGCATTTTCCGGGGGCTTGGCTTCGGGAAGGGTCCATCCGCTGGTCTCAACCGCGAGTTCCAGGGCGTTAAGGAGGCTGCGGGCGTCGCCGCCTGAGACCTCTACCAGGTGTTCAAGGGCGCCTTCCTCAAAACACAGCTTCCATTTACCGTAGCCCCGTTCTTCATCCGAAAGGGCGTATCGGGCCGTTGCCAGCAGATCACGGGGCGTCAGGGCTTTAAGTTGAAAAATACGGCTCCGGGAAACCAGCGCCCGGTTTACCTCGAAAAAGGGATTTTCCGTCGTGGCCCCGACGAGGATGACCGTACCGTTTTCCACCCAGGGAAGCAGGGCATCCTGCTGGGCTTTGTTCCAGCGGTGTACTTCATCCACAAAGAGAATGGTGCGCCTGGCGTAGAGCCTCTGTCTTTCGTCGGAGCGGTCTATGGCTTCCCGTATGTCCTTGATGCCCGAAAGAACGGCGTTGAGGCTTTCAAAACCGGAACGGGTGGTATTGGCGATAACTCTGGCAAGGCTGGTTTTTCCCGTACCCGGAGGACCGTAAAAAATGAGGGACGAAAGCCGGTCGGCCTGTATGGCCCTGCGGAGCAGCCTTCCCGGCCCCACGATGTGGTCCTGGCCTATCACCTCGTCAAGGGTGCGGGGCCGCATGCGGTCAGCCAGGGGGCCCCTGGAAGGAGCGGCAAAAAGCTCAGTCACCTTGGGCTTATTCGCTGCGGGGAGGTTCATTCCTCAGCGTTCCATGTCTCATTACGGTAGGACCACAGCCCCTTGGTTTGGGTGGAGGCAAAGATGACGGTCTGATTATCACCGCTAACTGTCTGGATGATGCTGTTAATCACCCGCCTTCCCAGAGTTGAACGGTAACGGGCTCTGTCCTCAATGGAAGAACCGGTTCCGCCAGGTTCATTAAGGTCCCCGCTGAGGTTTCCGCCGCTAATAGAAACCTCCCGGTAGCCGTAGGTGTAGTAGGTGCTGTCGGACGATGTACCGATGAGGAGGAGTTCAATTCCTCCGTTTTGATACAGTTCCAGAGCGCCGGTAAATCTGCCGCCGAAGCGCCCCCCCACCTGGCTGAATGATGAACCGCTGCCCTCATAGAGATAACCGTTGGAAGTAATGAC
>JAIRXO010000218.1 GCA_031268255.1 Spirochaetaceae bacterium | reverse complement strand
CTGTGCAGAGATTGGTAATTTTGCAGATGCCGTCATCAACATAAAACAGCATACGGTATTTGTCGGTACGGGATTTTACATCAAGGCTCCATATTTCTGTACCTTCAAGTTTATGCGGTGATTTCCGGCGGAATGATTCCTCATTGCTGAAAGATTTCAGCGTCTTCAAAATGCCGGTTTCATATCCGCTGACTATGTTCATGGTGCATTTTTCGAGACAAATTGGACGGGGGAAAGGGGGCCGGTACGTCATTTTACCGATGGAATAATCTTTCTTTTCTTTGGCGGCGCTATGCTTTGATTTCATCGTCGGTAAATTCGAGGTTGTTTTTGAAGAACTTGTATATGGAGTCAAGGCTTATTATGGTACTGGGCCGCCCGGGACGGTAATGCTCTTTCCAGGGGGGCTCCCCGTGTGTCTGGTTAATAAGCGCCGCTCCTGACATTTCGCCGAAACAGCTTAACGCCATATCGACCGCCCGTATTTCATTGAACTCCAGATTAACCGGCTCATCCAGTGGGGAAAGAATATCAAACCCGTATACCCTATATTCCTGGTATACCGGGGGTACTACCGGCCCGTAGTCCCACGCTTCAATGGGCTCCGGGAAAAGCGGGGTTTTGTCGTTCAGAACAAGATGGACAGCCTGGCTGTAATAGAGGAGTTTCTGAAGTTTGAGGTTATCCACAGGCAGCGATTTTATGATGTATTTTGCCGCTTCCCCGGCTCTGACCATACTATCCCCCTGCCTTGTATCATACCGCTTCGATGAGCATTGTCAAGGGTTTTTTCCGCCTGGGGAAACCCTTCTACGCAATCTCCTTTCCGCAGTGGGGGCAGAGGTTCTTTGTATGGTCCGGTTCTGTCATAAAGCCCGAATTCGCGGCGATGCGCACGGCGTCGGCCCGGTTCATGGCGCCGAGTTTGTTGTAGATGTTTTTGATGACGCTCTTTACGGTATTGATGGAAATATCCCCTTCCACGGCGATTTCTTCCCTGGCGAGTCCCTGGGAGAGGCTTTTAAGAATCGTAAGTTCCTGGTGGGAAAGGGTTTCGGACGGGGCGGGGCGGTCGTCCAGAAAGCGGTATTCGTTCATGATTATGACCAGGCGTTTGGCGTAAGCCGACGCGGAAAAATGCAGGCGCTCGAGGGTTTTTTTGTCTATACGGCTTGAGGGCGCTTTCAGCATGGCGCCGGTAAGGGCCCGCATGTCTTTGCCCTGTTCGATAAAGGGCATGAAAAAGCCGTTGGGCCGCGCTTCTTCCCAGGCTTCTTCCAGGGCGGCGAACCCCGCATCCTGTCCGCCCAGTCTGTACCTGCACAGCGCCTCAAGGACTTTTATTTCGATGCGCCCCAGATTATAGGAGCGGGGGCCGAATCTGCTTTCCCCGCCCTGAAGCGCCGCCAGCGCGGCAGGGTATTCCCGCGCGGCAAAGTGGTATTTGGCCTTGACCAAAAGTTCAAGGCCGTAGGCCATGGAATTGAGGTCGCTTTTTTCAAGGTCGTTTTTTAACCATCCGGCCAGGCGGCCTGTCTGTATATAAAACCAGCTTGTGGTAATGTCAAAATAGGTGTAGCGGTTTATAAAATCTTCCTTGTCGAGCTGGCTGAGAAACTGTTCCCTGATCCGGGAAAGTTCCCGGCTGTTTCCCCGGCCCAGGTATATCCGCATAAGATAAAAGAGGGCCCTGTTTTCAATCTCGTACTGGTTTTTTTGCCGCGCCTTTGCCGCCGCGGTAAGCAGGCATTCTTCGGCCCGGCGCAGGTCGGCCCGGAAAAAGGCCAGTTCTCCCCGGGCAAGTTCGTCCATGCCGTAATGGCAGCCTCCCATGGCGCTTTCAAGATAGGGTATGATTTTGGCCATGGCTTCTATGTACCGTTCCATTTCCCCTTTTTCCGCTGAATTAACCCTGCATATATAGGGGCCCAGGGGGGCCACGGTGAGGGGAGGGGAAAAATCCCGGTCGCGGCAGCGGGCGTGGAAGGCGGCCTTTTCAAAATACGAAACAAAGTCGTAATTCCCGGTACAGGCGCCCGCGAGCACGCGGATAAAACCCAGGTTGATATACGAGCCTGACAGTATCTGGTGTATACGGGGGCAGGGGTCCCGCGCTTCCAGGGCGGGAATGATACCGGAAAGCACTTCCTCCGCCTTTTCTATCATTTCCATGGAGGTATAGAGCCAGGACCGTATCAGGTAGAGTTCGGGGTTTTCTTCGCAGGTTCCGGGAGGCGTCCTTTCCATAATCGTGAGGAGGGGCCGGGTGCTGGGAGCGGGGATGAGGGGTGTAAAGCCCGTATACATCAGGGTGATGATTTCGCCGTAGTCTCCGGCTTTTTCATAATAATAGATGGCGTTTATCTTCTGCCTGTTGGCGGCGCACCACCTGGCGGCCTTGAGCCACACGTCCTTTTTTTCTTCCGCCGAAAGTTCCCCGCTGAGGCTTTCAAGATACTCACGAAGCAGGGGATGAATCTGGTAGGACCCGGTATAGGAATCAAGGCGTATAAATGAACCTATTTTTTTCAGTTCCGCGATGAGGCATGGATCTCCTATCTCTGAGAGCAGTTCGCCGGGATGCCGTTCCAGGAGTACAAGTTTGATGAGGAATTTCCGCAAGGGGGGCCTGATTTCGGCCATGATTTCGCTTTCGATGAGCCGCCATACATTGGACTTGAAAGCCCTGGGTATGTACTGGGTTCCGGGGGCCTGGCGCCGCAGTGCCTGGGCCGCCAGGTATATGGCAAAGGCCCAGCCGCCGGTGTCCCGGTAAATGGAATCGGCTGTTCCCGGACCGGGTCTTATATTCTGAATATGAAAATACTCAAGCATTTCGGCCCTGCTGAACCTGAGTTCTTCTTCGGTTATGGCGGTGCTGAGGCCCTTTGACTCATAGGCCATGAGGTTGATGGGCAGGCAGGTGCGGGAGATGAGTATGGAGGTGATGCCGGAAAGGGCCGCGGTGGCGCAGTGTTCGATAAAGCGGAGTATTTCATCATTGTGAATAAGATGTATGTCGTCAAAGACAAGGATGTGCTTTTTATCCCTGCCCAAATTTTGAAGATGAACGCGCAGGTAGTTGAGAAACTGCCGTTCTGTCGGGGGGAATTCAACCAGGGCGGGGCCCGCGTCGTAGTGAAGCATGCCCACGGCGGCGCTAAGGTCCTCACAGAAACGTTCGGCTATATTGTCCCTTTCGGTAAGGAGTATCCAGGTAACCGGGATTTCCCCCTTGTGGACAAAAGAGTACACCGCGTGGGTTTTTCCGTATCCGGCTCCGGCGATAACAGTAACTATGGGGCGGTGAACGGCCTTTTCCAGGAGCTTGTTTATCCGCTGCCGTTCCAGATAAAGCTGCCCTTCGGAAAGGGACGGGCCGGTAAAAAATTCTTTGTTCTTCATGCGAATTCCCCGATGCTCACAAAATCGTTAGGGACCATAGTAGTGGAAAAGCATGGAAAAAATCCCCCCCGGACAGGTTAAATTCGGGAAAAAATCATTATAAAGAACATAAATCGTCTTTTTGCCCTTCAATTTTTTGTTATCTTCGTATAGTATTTCAATTAACAATGAAAAATAACGGTATCTATACTATAGCCTGGATTGCCCGCGCCGCTTCCCCGGGAGGGCCGGGAGCTTTTTTCCTGGGCTGCCTTGCGGGACTCCTGCTCCTTTCCGTTGCCGGCCTGTTCCGGGAAGGCTTTTTTTCCCGGAGCGCCGCCGGAATAGCGCGAGGTTCCGCACGCGGCCTCCCGAACGGCGCCGCGCCGGAGGCAGGGAGGAGGCTTGGGATTATCAGCGCCGCGGCCCAGCTTGTCGCGCTTTTCGGTTTTTTCCTCGCGTCTTTTGGCTTTGCGTCCCCCGCGCTGGGTTCCCTGTTTTGTTTTACCGGCCTGTTTCTGTTTTTGCTTTGTTCATTTAACCTGCTTTCCTGGCATCTCCAGGGGAAGGGCGCTTCCCGGAAAGAAAACGGGTTCCTTGTTCTGCTGGGTCTCGCGTCCTTTCTGGCCGCCCGGATTTCCGGGAGGCCGGTCAACATCTTTGCCGCCGCCGCCCTCGCGTTTGCGCTGCTCTTTGCCCTGTTCCACCAGTACAGGTACAGGGGCGGGCAAAAAAAGCCGGGGATAAGCTATATCTATCTTTCGGTATGCATACTCCTCACCGGCCTTTCGCTTTTTGGCGGCGGCCTGCTCAGTGTCCTGTTCTGGACCTCGTCCTGGTTTATGTGGAACTATCTGAGTATTAAAGGTTTGTATGAAGCAAACCCGGCTTCCTCGTTTGCCGCCACTGGGACTGCCGCCGTTCCGGCTGAAACAGCCGCCGCTGTGCCGGCTGACACGGCCGTTGGGCCGGATGCCACGGCCAGCGCCACCGCTGGGACTGCCGCTGTGCCGGCTGACACCGCCGTTGA
>JAIRXO010000155.1 GCA_031268255.1 Spirochaetaceae bacterium | reverse complement strand
ACATGCAAACCATAGGGTTTGGCGGTGGAGGAGAGGCGTCCCCAGGGAAGACACGGAACGCATGAAAACCTGGTGGAAAAACAGAAGAGAATACCTGAACCTTGAAATAAACAGATTTTGACGATTCTTTTGCAAGGAAACAAGCATGAAAGCGGGTTGTCGAACAAATCCAAGCTTTGGCCGTTATCCTACTTTGGCTTGAATACCGGATCAAAGTAGCGTTCGGCCTTTATTTTGGAAAAAACAATGGAAACGAGAAGGCGGTACACCGCAAAGGCCCCGGCCAGGGCGAAGATAAAGATGAGGGGAAACCCCCAGACAACGCTGTTTTCGGGAAGCCGGGGGAGCAGAAACCGCACATAGAGCAAAAACAGGACGAAAAAAAATCCTCCGGTGAGCGCCATGTTGAGGAGCGTCGCCCCGGCGATAAACAGCAGGGTGTTGAGTCTGCGGTTCATGGTTCCCCTGTTTGTGCTTCTTCCCCGCGTGGTTCCTGTTTTGGCGCGGCGAAGAACATGGTAACAATGAGCATGATGCCGCAGATGACAACGCTGGAATCTGCGGCGTTAAACGTAGGCCAGCGTTCAAGGCCGAAAAGACCGTAAAATTTGACGCTGATAAAGTCAACGACGCCGTCGGCGCGGGCGATACGGTCTATGATGTTCCCCGCGCCGCCGCCTATGATACCCGCTATGGCCCAGCGTTGTACGGTACTGAGTTCTTTTGACTTCCAGTAATACCAGACAAGAAAAATAAGCGCCGCCACGGGAAAGACGACAAACACCAGGGGTTTGAGCGAATCGGCGAGATTATACCCCAGGCTGAACGCTATGGCCTTGTTCCGTACATGGGTTATCCAGAGGAAGTCATTGCCGAATACTTCCTTGATGTAATTGCCATTCAGGGGAAAGTACTTTACGATCAGGGCCTTGGTAAACTGGTCAAGGGCGACAACAAAAAGGGTCAGCGAAAAAGGCAGTAATTTCCGCGGCAGGGTTTGATTCTTTTCGGCTACATTCATACGGGCTCCTATAATCCTGTGGGAACATCAATAAATTCGGTTTCGAGTCCCAATTCAGCGGCGCACTGCTCCATGATTTTACGCACGCCCCATACTTCAGTTGAATAATGTCCGCCGGCTATCATATTAAGACGGCCTTCGGCAAGGTGATGGTACACAGTATGGGAGATTTCTCCGGTAACATACAGGTCCGTTCCGGCTTCCAGGGCCTGGAGGGCTTCCTTGGCCGCACCGCCTGAAATAACCGCGCAGGTTTTGTTCTCTTTTGGTCCGAAGGGGTACACTCCCAGGGGAGGGCGTCCCATAAAGGTTATGCGCTTTACCGCTTCGTCAATGGTCAGGGGCTCGGCCAGTTCTCCCCTGTAGCCTATGAGGCGGCCGTGATATTCGCCAAAGCTCTCCCTGTTTTTGATGCCCAAAAGTCCGGCCAGGGCGGCGTTATTGCCGTACTCGGGATTTTGGTCCAGCGGAAGATGCACCGCGTACAGGGCAAGATTATGGTCAAGGAGAAAGCGCAGTCTTGCCCTGTGTACGCCCCGCAGGGCCAGAGGCTCGCCCCAGAAAAGACCGTGATGCACAAAGAGCAGCCCCGCGCCGCAGGATGCCGCCCGTTCAAAGGTCTCAAGGCATGCGTCTACGGCAAAGGCCAGCTTTGTGATGCCGCTCCCGTCATTGTCGGCCTGTAAACCGTTAAGGGAACTGTCCATTGATTTAAACCCTTCTATATCAAGAAGGGAACGAAAATAACGGTCCAATGCGGCGCTGGTCATGGCTTGAGTATATACGGAGGCCCGGTATTTTTCTAGCACTGTCCCGTCATCGCCCCGCGAAATCAACGATGAAGGAAGCGCAGGCCCTGACCGGATCCTCTGTCCCCTGTTCCCGCCTGAGCAGCCAGTGGTAGAGGGGGTAGCGCCTGGCGCAGTCCGAATAGTCCAAAAACCCGGCGCCGGCAAGGGATTTGAGGCTGCCTGGCGCTCCGGTCCCGCGTACCATGTCCCTGATGGCGCCGTAACGGCTTTCCCGGTACTTTTCTTCATATATGTGGTCAGAGGTGATAAAAAGGCCGGGTATGAGGGGGTCCACAGTAACGCGGCCTGTAAGTTTCCGGGGTTTCAAACTGAGGAAAAAACGTTTCAGGGTTTCCCAGGGCCTTCCCTGGGGAGGGCTTTCCGCCTCCCAGGGAAAACTCTCCGGTATCAGGGCCGAAGCGGGAGGGCCTTCGATGGAGACAAAGCCCAAAAGTTCCGGGTGCTTTGACACAAAGGTCCTTGACGCGGCAAGGAGGCTCAGGGCGGCCCCTCCCGCCCCGTATCCGGCGGCGATAACACGGGGAGAGGCGCCGGTCATTCTGATCAGTTCCGGGGTTTTAAGGCGCTCAAGGAGCCATTCGGCGTCGGCCCGGCGCTTTTCCTCATAGGTCCTGGCCGCCCTGTTGGCCCGGTCCGAACTCTGTGCCCTGGCAGCGGCCCAGAGCAGGCGTATGCTTTCGTACAGGGAACGGTGAAACTCCCTGCCCCCTCCCGCCGCCGGATTATCCAAACCCAGCCGTGAAAAAGTAACAACCGTATGGCCCGCTTCGTTGAGGCGTCCGCACAGTGATTCGACTATTCCCACAGACCCGGTAAGGGGAGGAATCAGGGCTATGACGGGCCTGTCCCTCCTGCCCTGATAGACGCGCAGATACCTGGTTACGGGAGCGCCCGCCGCGCCGGAATCGTCCCTGATTTCCGCCTCATAGGAATAGGCCGCGGGCCCCTGTATATCGTCATAGGGCGAAAAATAGAGCGCGCAGACGCTTGCCGCGCCTAGGGCAAGGAGGGCCAGAATTGTTACGATACTGTTTCTGTCCTTAAAATCATCATTATGCAGCCGGTTTATCAGGGAAAAAAGGGCCGGAATATGCGCTATGGCCAAAAAAGCCGCGAAGATGAGCAGGGGAAAACATTCGGGCCTGAATCCGTAGGCCCCGAAAAGCCCAAGGAGTATGAAAAACGCGGTCAGGGGCAGTAACACAAGGCCGTTTATGCCCCACAAACCCTTAAAAAAAGGCCGTACCAGGGGCAGCGCAAGCAGAAAAGTAACCAGCGCCGTCAGAACCGCTAAATCCCACATTAAAACATCATTCCATATTATATGTTCTTTTATCAATAAGCCTTGCCCAAATATAGCATAATAGTATAAAATTATTATTGTATTCTCGTAAATTTATCAGAGAATACACAAAAATTTAGCAATGAAGGAATGAGCCATGTCCGGTGCGCACGAACTGGTCGTTGATGAGGAAAAGATAAAAAAAGCCGTCCGAAGCGGTATTCCCCTGACCATAACCTCCTATACCCTTCCCCATGAGATAGAAATGTATATCGAAGAGGTGCTGACCGTTTTTCTCCGCAGCGTGGAGCAGGAAAACCTCAAAGATTATGTGGTGTACTGCGTCCAGGAACTCGCGGTCAATGCCAAAAAGGCCAATACCAAGCGGGTGTACTTTATGGAGCGGGGACTGGACCTGGCCAACCCCGAGGACTACAAGCTGGGGATGGCAAACTTTAAGGAAGAAACCCTCGGTAATATCGCCCATTACCTCCAGCTTCAAAAAGAAAAGGGTCTCTACATCAAATTGAGCCTCCAGATAAAGAAGAACATCATTCATATTGAAATTCGAAATAATGTAGTGGTTACCAAGACAGAACTGATCCGTATTCATGACAAGCTGGCCCGTTCCCGGCAGTACAACAACCTTGAGGATGCCCTTTCCCAGGTTTTGGACGATTCGGAAGGCGCGGGCCTTGGCCTGGTGATACTGGTGCTTATGCTCAAAAAAATCGGCCTCGACGAGGACTGTTTTGACATTCTGGCCACCGACAAAGAAACCGTGGCCCGCATAGCCATACCTCTTGACCAGGCCCAGGTTGAAAATGTCTCCATACTGGCCACTACCGTGGTGGAAAATGTCAATTCCCTGCCCCATTTCCCGGAAAACATACTCCTGGTGCAAAAGCTCATCAACGACCCCAAATCGGAAATGACCGATATTGCCCGGCAGATTTCCATGGACCCCTCCCTTACCGCCGATTTATTAAAGATAGTCAATTCGGCCCAGTATATGCTGGCGAAAAAAGTCGACAGCATCGCCGAGGCGGTTAAACTGGTCGGCATACGGGGCATAAAAAACCTTCTCTTTTCCTATGGAACCCAGAAAGTTCTGGGCGACGATACCGCGGACAAAAAGGCCCTTTGGGAACATTCCTACCGCACCGCGTTCTATGCCTTCAACCTTATCAAGAATTTCCACAAGGACAATAATCTCCTCGACGATGTGTATGTCGGCGGCATACTGCACGACATGGGTAAAATCGTTTTTGCCAATGTACACCCCGATCTTTTAAACAAAATCAAGGAATTCTGCACCGAAAGGAACCTTCCCGCGTCTACATTTGAGGACCTCTCCGCCGGCATGAACCATGCCGAGATAGGCGCCCTTATCGCCGAAAAGTGGAATTTTCCCGACTCCCTCGCGGCGTCCATACGGTACCACCATGACCCCCTTTCGGCCCCGGCGGATTATAAGGAACTGGTATACACCGTATACCTTGCCAATATGTTCTGTGAGTACGAAAAGGGCAATGTGTTTTTTGACCAGTTTGAACAGGATGTGCTTGACTACTACAACATTACGTCGAAAAAGCAGATAGACAGTCTTTTGCAGAAATTCTCTTCGGGATTCCAGAAGGAAACCCGCTAGGCCCCGCTAATAACTTACCGTAAAAGGCCCGGCGTCCTCCTGGGGTTTTACCCGCCTGTAGTCAAGATTATCGACCCGTGCGCCCGGAGGCCCGATGCGCAGCCAGGCGAGGAAGGATTCTACCTTTTCTTCCCGGCCCTGAAAAAACGCCTCTACGCCGCCCGCTCCGGTATTCCTCACCCAGCCGGAAAGGCCGAGCCTCTGTCCCTCCCGGTATGCCGAATACCTGAAACCCACCCCCTGGACGCGGCCGGTAAGAGATGCGAACACGGCTATGGGCTTACTGGACGGTGTTGATGCTTTGCTCAAGGTCTTTGATCATATCGGTCAACTGGTTGAAATTCAGGGGCTTAACAAAAAACGCATCGGACCATTTGTGCAGCAGGGTTTTCTTGTCCTCGGGAATCTCAATGCCGGTTATGATAATGACAAAGGGCTGGCCCAGGCTGGGGTCCTCCTTGATGCGTTTGCACAGTTCGTAGCCGTCTATACCCGGCAGGTTTATGTCAAGGAGGATAAATCCCGGCTTGGCCATACCAAGCTGCCTTCCCGCCTCAAAACCGTCAAAAGCCTGAATTATGGTATATTTGGTGAATTTCTTTTCGAACCACCGTTTGAGGACATTGTTGAGTTCGTGATCATCGTCAATGATGATGAGGGTATCCCATTCAATATCGTTCTTGATGACCCTGACAACTTCGTCAGGGATTCTCATGCCCCGCTTTTCCAGAAAAACCGATAAATCCTCGGCATACACCCGGTACTGTCCACCTGGGGTGGTAAAGGCTTTGAGATGCCCGCTCCGGATCCAGTTAATCGCGGTCTGGTTGACCACACCGCAGATATTAGCGACTTCCAGGGCTGAGAAAATGCGAACCCTTCTTCCGCTCTTAGCCATCGCGTCTCCTTGCGTTCAAACCGGCAGGTTAGAACATGCTGTTCTTAAATCGCAATCTATTTTACATTATATCATATATTTATGCCATATATCCCGAAAATATCCAAAAAATCGATATATAACAAGATTTTCATAAAAGTTGAATTTTTGGGAAAGGCTTTGTTTTGGGGGAATTTACTTTTTTTGAAAATAAAGGGCCAAAACAGCGGGGGAAAAGCCCCCCTGGTACAGCCCATACCGCGTTTTGGAAGCGGGGGAGCGGGTTTTTTTCCGCAAATACCGTTCAAGGAGCTTTGCTTCGGTCTCCGGGCTGAGACAGGACTTGAGGGCCTCGCCGGCGGTCCGGGGAGCTATGCCCCGGCGGCAGAGTTTGGCTTTAAGGCCCAGGGGGGTGTCGGCGGAACGGGAAAGCCGCTGTCCAAGCCACCTCTCGGCAAAACGGCGGTCGTCAACTATGCCCAGGCCCTCCAGTCTTGCCATAACTTCCCTGATACAGACCTGGTCATGGCCCCGTTTTTCAAGTTTGGCCGCGAGGCCGAAGGCGCACTGTTCGGCCCTGGCGATGAGGTTCAGGGCGGCCTTTTCGGCGCGGTAGCAGGAAGCGGCAAAACGCATATCACCGGCAGAGGCGGCGCTGATTTCGCTGTTTTCGTCAAGGTTCGTCCTGTTTTCCAGGTACGAGGTGCGCAGGGAAAACAAAGAACCGTCCGAAAGGCCCACGCGAATAAGCTCCGGATCGGTTCCTGTTTTGAGGGATATGATGGTCATGAAAGTTCCGTCAAAGCGCCGGGTCCGGGATTGGTCCGGCGCCCCGCCCCCGGCAGGACAAAATTAACGTTTGGAGAACTGGAAGCGCCTGCGGGCTCCTGCCTGGCCGTACTTTTTACGCTCGACCATGCGGGGGTCCCTGGTGAGGAAGCCGTTGCCCCTCAGACTGGCATAATTGGCCTGGTCTACCTGGCAAAGGGCCCGGGAAATGCCGTGACGGCAGGCTCCGGCCTGACCGTTGACCCCGCCGCCGTACACGTTGATCAAAAGATCGTATTTGTTCTCGCTGGAAGTTACCATCAGGGGCTGGCGTACCATCATGGCATGCTCGCCCTGGGCAAAATACTGGCCCAATTCCTTGCCATTGATGGTGATTTTGCCGCTTCCGTCCCTGACATATACCCTGGCGACGGAGGTTTTCCTTCTGCCTGTACCTATTCCGAGGTTTTTAATCATCCTCTAACTCCTAAAGTTCAATAGCCTGGGGATTCTGCGCCTCATGGGGGTGGCGTCCGCCGGCATAGACTTTGACATTTTTGAGCAGCTTGCGGCCCAGCGGCCCCTTGGGCAGCATACCCTTGATAGCCAGTTCCAGGGGAGAACCGGGATGCCTGGCGATGAGGGCCTGGAAATTCTGGGATTTGAGTCCCCCGACATACCCTGTATGCCTGTGGTACATCTTGTTCTGGGCCTTGCGCCCGGAAACGGCGATTTTATCGGCGTTGATTACCACCACAAAATCACCCACTTCCTGATGGGGAGTGTACAGGGTCTTTTCCTTGCCCCGCACGATAGAAGCCGCCCTGGCCGCCACCCTGCCGAGAATTTTCCCCTGAGCGTCAAGAACAAACCACTTTCGTTCAGCTTCAGCGGGTTTAACAAATTCAGTCTTCATGATTTACCTTTACCTGTATTGAACCGGAAAAATCCGTAAGTATGTTATAATGGCATAAAAACGCGGATTGTGTCAACAGGTAAGTATGTCATAGGGATCATTGCCCAGGCGGCGGTGTTCTATGGCCTCAAGGAGGTGAAGTTCCTTTATGGTTTCGCCGGCCTCAAGGTCCGCTATGGTCCGGGCTGTTTTTAAAATGGCGTGGCAGGCCCGGCCCGAGAGCCCCAGTTGTTTAACGGCGGCGGCAAAGAGCTGCCGGGTCCGGCTGTCAAGGCCGCAGAACCTGTCAAGCATGGCCGGTGTCATGCGGGAATTCCTCCGTACCGGGGTGTTTTTGTAGCGTTCCCTCTGGATTTCTACCGCCCGGCATACACGGCGGGCTATGTCCGGGCTGCTTTCCCCGCTTTTTCCGGTCAGGGTGGAACTCCCCGGCAATACCGGAACCCGCAGTTCGATGCGGTCAAGAAGGGGCGCCCCGATTTTGCGCCAGTAGCGGTAGATTTCGTCCGGGGCGCAGAAACAGCCTGAAAAACCGGCGCTTTTTGCCCCTGGCTGCGTGTTGTCCGGCTGCGTGCCGCCTGGCTGCGTGCCGTCCGGTTCCCCGGAGATTATGGGTATACCGAGTCTGCCGCAGGGGCAGGGGTTGGCGGCCAGGATGAGCTGAAAATCAGCCGGAAGGCGCAGGGGGCCCTCGGCCCGGGAAATAGTTACCACCCTGTCCTCCAGGGGTTCCCTGAGGGCCCTGAGTACCGGGGAACGGTATTCCGGGGCTTCGTCAAGAAACAGAACCCCCAGATGGGCCAGGCTTATTTCTCCCGGCCTTACCTGTTTGCCGCCGCCTATGATGCCCTCGGCGCTGGCCGAATGATGGGGGGACCTGAAAGGCGGTGTGCCGATAAGCGCCGGATGGCCCCCTTCGCCGGATATTCCGCCGCTGAACCTTCCCGCCAGGCTGTGAAGCCTCGTTACTTCCACCGCTTCTTCGGGAGTGAGGGGCGCCATAATAGAAGGAAAACGCCTTGCCAGCATGGTTTTTCCCCCGCCGGGGGGGCCGAATACAAGGAGATTGTGGGCTCCGGCGGCGGCTATTTCCAGTGCCCGTTTGTACCGTTCCTGACCCCTGACCTCGCTGAAATCCCCGGCGTACAGGGCCGAAGTCCCGCCGGCCATGCCGCCGGCGCCGTCTCCGGTCGGGCCGTCTCCGGCCATGCCGCCAACATTGCCGCCGTCTCCCGGCCTTGCTTCCCCATGCCAGGCCGGAAGTATACCCCGCTGATGCCGGTACACCAGGGCCTGCACCGCTTCGCTTAGGGAACAGGGCGCGCTGAACAGTCCCCGGGCAAGTATGGCCGCTTCGCCGGCGTTTTCCAACGGGACGATAAAGCCCTTGGCCCCTTCTTTAAGCCCGGCTGCGGTCGCGGCCAGCACGCCCCGCACAGGGCGCAGCCTGCCTGAAAGTTCAAGTTCGCCCAGGACCATGAGGCCGCCCGGATCAGGAATAAGTCCTGCCGCGGCCATCACCGCCAATGCTATGGGCAGGTCCAGGGCCGCCCCTTCCTTTTTTACCCCTGCCGGGGCCAGGTTGATAAGCACCCTCTCTTTGGGAAAGGTAAAGCCTGAATTCCTGAACGCCGCCCTGACCCTTTCCTTTGCTTCCCGCACGGCCCCTTCGGCAAGGCCGCTTATGTCAACTCCGGGAATACCCCGCCTGAGATCGGCTTCTACCCGGATAATGATGCCGTCGGCCCCGTAAGGGGCATACCCCATGATATGCATGCTTCACCCCGTACTATATACGGCCCCGGGGTGGAATATGCTTTGAAGTTTACGCGGGCAGTTCCTCCGCCTTGACGCCGAGTTTCGCGGCGGTCTTTTCGGCGCTGTCCCTGCCTGAGAGTACGGCTGTTTTGCCCCGATCAATGACCGAAGCGAGGCGGCCCGCCGCTTCCTGGATTTCCTTTCCCGATATGGTGGTAAAATCCCTGAGCTTTGATTCAAGAAAACGGTTTTCGATGCCGTAGAGCCAGCGGAGGAAATCACTGCCGCCTTTTTCCGCGCTGGTCCTGGGTCTGGTTTCCTTTGAATAGGCGCCGATGACAGTTTTTTCGAGTTCGTCGGGGTCTATGGGTGTTTCGGCGGTTTTTTTCAGGATTGAACTAAAGGCTTCGAGGGAACGCGGGGGGTTGGGGTCCCGGTAGCTTGCCATGATGAACACCTGTTCCATGCGGTCCGGGGTGGCAAAGGCTCCGTAGGCGCCGCCCCGCATGCGTATGTCCTCCCAGAGCGCGCCGGTGGAAAGAAGGTGGCTGAGTATGAGTTCGGCTGACTGTTCCCTGCTGGCGTAGGCTGTTCCTTCCAGGGCCAGGGCGGCGAAGCCGACCTGGAGGGACGGGGAGGAAAAGACAGATGCGCCGCCGCCCGCGCTGCCGGGTGTGCCGCCCGTGACGGTGTGGAAGTTTTCCGCCGGACCGCTTTCGGCGCGGCGGGGACGGGGAGGCCCCAGGCGCGGAAAGTTTTTTTCCAGGGCCTTCATGCACCGTTCCGCGGCGCTTTCCGAGCCGGTGATGTTGACCAGGAGCCCGCCGTTTTTTTTCAGTTCGTCCTGTATGGCAAGACCTTTTTCCGCCGCCATATCCGCTCCCTTTTCCGCCAGGCTGTGGACAAAGGCAAGCTGGTCAAGGCCGTTCCAGATTTCGTCCACGGCGCGGGAACGGGAAAAGAGCCTCGCGGCGATTCCGCCGGCATAGAGATGGCCCTGGGGGGCGAGGCTTGAGTCAATGTCGTTTTTCATTTCCGGGATGAGATCCAGAAAGCGCCGTGTATTGCCAAAATCAGCCTCGGTGATAATGGCCCAGGCCAGGTCCAGGGCTTCTTCAATCTTTTCGTCTAAAACCTTGAGCCTGTAGATGAGCCAGTCCCTGCCGCCGAGTTCAAAAACGCCTGAGGGAGTCGTCAGGGTCCGCGCCATGCCCGGCGCGATGGAGCCTGTTTCCAGTATGGCGTGAAAATCCCCGGTCGTTCTGGCCAGGAGGCTTGAGACCTTGCCGTAATCCATTCCGGGGAGGCCCAGGGAACTGACCGAACGGGCGTAAAGGGGAAACCAGGGGTAAAACTCAGGGGCGAATATATCAAGGGGAAAGGCAAAGTCCATATAGCTAATGCCGTTGGTAAAGAGGGGGTGGGTCATCACCGGAATACCGGAAACATCGTAGAACTTCCGGGGAACTTCTTCTGCCGTGGTGTCAAGTTCCGCCCGGGAAAGATGGGGAATCGCCGCGAGGTCCTCTTTTTTGTCCTTTTCGCCCTGTATAGCCTCGAGCTTTTTTGCCTGCTCCGCCACGGCCTCCCGTTCGGCCCTGCTCATGGAGCGTTCTTTTTCTTCGAGCTTTGCCGCGAGGCCGGCCTCTTCCTGGGGGAGCAGTTTCTCGTCGGGTTCTACAAAAACCAGGGCGCGGTGGGGATTGTTGAGAAGGTATTTTTCGATAAGCCCTTCAAAATAACGGTTTTTCCTGGAAGGACGGCCCCCTGATATATCAAGCCTCTCCTTGAGCAGGGAAAAGTCCGGCGTAAAGAGAAGGGAATCCCAGGGCTTACCGCCGTGGAGCCAGCTTCGAAGGGAGCGCCTGAGCCACACCAGGGAATAGGGGCCGCCTGAGCGGCGTATTTCGCGGTGGGAAAATTCCATGGCCAAAAGGGCGGCCTCTACTTCTTCGCCGGGTATGCCTTCTTTGTGGAGCCTGGCAAGTTCCGCGAGGATGAAGGGGCCGACCTTTGCCTCGTTTTCCCTGTCCACGCCCCGCAGTCCAACGGTGAAAACCGTTTCTTTAAGTTCGCCTTCGAGACCCGATGCCGGCGCCAGGTCCTCGCCAAGATGGGATTCGATGAGGGTCATGGTAAGGGGAGAGCCGTCGTGACCCATGAGGGTTTCGGCCAGGGCCGCGAGGGCAAGAGTCTCCGCGGTATCTTCCGAATCAGAACAGAGCCAGGAAAGGAGAACCGTGGCCTTCTGGTCTTCGCCTCCCGCGGGACAGGGTATGACAAGGCTTTGGGGGCTGTCCCAGGGTTTTGCCCTGCCTATGGCGGGAGCGGCCCTGCCGGCCTCAAGGGACGAAAGGAATTTGTCGTTGAGAAAGGCAAGCTGCTTTTCTGTCGGGATGTTTCCGGCGAGGAAAATTCTGCAGTTTGCCGGGGCGTAGTAGGCGCGGTGAAAATTTTTCAGATCCTCCCAGGAAAGCTCGACTATGTTTTTGGGGTTTCCGCCTGAATCATGGGCATAGACCGTATCGGGAAGCACCGAGGCTACCGACCAGTGGCCGGCGGTGTTTTCCAGGGAAGAATAGGCGCCTTTCATTTCGTTATACACCACGCCGCTTATCTCAAGCCTTTCCCTGCCGGAATTTCCGTCAGCGCCTCCCGGTGCAAAGAAGAGCCTGTGGCCTTCCTGCTGAAAAGTCCATTCGGCCAGGAGGGGCCTGAATACCGCGTCGCCGTACACCGCCATGAGGTTAAAATAATCGTGTTCATTGGTAGAGCTTGCCGGGTAAATCGTCTTGTCAGGATAGGTCATGGCGTTGAGAAAGGTCTGGAGGCTTCCCTGGGCGAGTACGATGAAGGCGTCTTTAAGGGGGTAATGCCGCGAGCCGCAGAGAACAGAATGTTCCAGTATATGGGCCGCTCCGGTGGAATCGGATGGAGGCGTCTTGAAGGCAAAGGCAAACAGGTTTTCGCTGTCGTCATTGAGTATATGAAACACTTCGGCGCCGCTTGTCCTGTGGCGCGCCCATATGCCCTGGGCCCGGAGTTCCAAAAGTTCTGTTACTTCGATGATGTCGAATCCGCTGTCAAGCGTATCGCCCTGATGGAGTGTAGTCGTCATGCGCGTCCTCTGTTATCTTTTATACAAAATTATGCGATAATATCGCTGTCATCCAGAAGCAGTATCTTTCCTTCTTCCCGGTTAAGCCTGAACCAGATGAGGAATTCGCCGGTAACATTGTCTACGTCCCGTTTGGGCACGGCGCCGAGTATTTCCCCTTCTTCCCGCACCAGATCCCTTCGGCTTGACGAAAGATTGGCGTAGATTTTTTCCGCAAAGGCTTCGCCCTTGCCCTTGATCAACAGGGCTATATCCCTGTCCGTCATGGACCTGAGCTTTGCCTCCAGGGGTTTGTCCTGGGCCCGTATAACATCGTCAATGGTATGGAGACGCTCCTGCATCTCCCGCCCCAGATCGGGATTGCTTTCTTCAATCTCATTGAGCAGGCGTTCCCCAAAATGCAGGTCCCCCTGTTTGAGTATGGCGGCCAGGGCTGCCTGACCGTCAAATTCGGCGGTCTCTGTTGTGCCGCCTATGGCCCTGGCTTTTTCCCTGAGCCCCTGGGCTACCTTTTCGAGTACCTCAGGCGGGGTTTTGCCCAGGCGGGCTATGCGTTTTACTATGTCGTATTTTTTGTCCGCCCTTATGTTGGCCAGCGCCGCCGCCGAGCTTTTTGGGGATATCCGGGACAGTACCAGCGCCGAGGCGGCGCTTCCTTCGCCGCGCAGGAGCAGGGCTATCTGTTCGCCTGAGAATTCTTCAAGAAAGGAGAAAGGGTTTTCAAGGCTTTCCGCTGCCGCCTTTCTGAGCAGGGCCTCTCCTTTTTCGGGCCCGAAAGCCTCGTACAATATGCGCCGCGCCGCTTCGGGGCCGCCTTTCACCGTTCCCGAATACCCTGAGGAACTTGCCAGAAGGTCCTTGAATTCGTAGAGCGCGGCGTCGGCTTCTCCGGCGGTGATACCCTTGATAGAGGCGATTTCGGCGCTTATCTTTTCGACCTGATCCTTGTCAAGTTCCGAAAGGATACGCGCCGCTTCGGTACTGCCTATGAGTATGAGAAATTTGGCCGCCCTGCGGTATTTTGATTCGTCCTTTCCTTCCGGGGCCCGCGGGGCCTTGAGGGTTTTGATAAAGCCCTCATCGCCGGGCCTTTCCGGCGCACGGGGCGCGGCGGGAGCTTTACGCTGTTCCTCAGGAGCGAGTATCTTTTGATACGCCGCTATGCCCCGCGCCTTTATTCCCGGTCCTTTGGATTTGGCCATACGCTTATAGTACGATGAAGAGGAGGGCCCGTCAATCACACAGGCGCCCAGACACAGACACAGGCGCATGGAGTATATTCAACTTTATAAAAGTTTTATCAGATGATCTTTAATAAAATCTTCGCTTTTCTGTATTTCCTACTATGGGCGGACTATACTCAAGACGATGAGTGGTACTAGTAGAGTTCTGGATGTTGTAAATGATTCAAGTGTTGGTTTTTCTATAAAAAGAAAATTTGAGTTAAACGATATACGTTCCGATCCGTCACAGCCCATGGATGTTTTCTCCCGAAGAAACGCGAAGGCCATTATGCGCGAAGCCTTTCGCGTGGCTGAAATTTACACCCGGTCAACGGGCCTGGGCTGCATAGTTCTCGGCGACGATGTACGTTCCCTTAACGATCCTGAAGGAACAGGAAATTTTTTCTGCCGGATTTGCAAGAAGTATCTTGGCAGTCAGGACATGGAAGAAAATCCCGATACCTTTCCCTGCACCCAAAAACATATTAACGCCTATAACGAAACCAAACATACCCGGGATGTCTGTATCTATACCTGTCCCATGGGTTTTATGTACTGGATAAGCGCGTTTTTTATCTACAGCCGTCATGCCGGCGCCTTTATCTGCGGCCAGGCCCTCTGCGTAGACCGCGAGCAGGGCATATCCTATCTTGAAACCATAAGCCACGGGGAAATCTCCCGCTCCATGGCCGCAACCCTTCTCGAAAAACGGCCGAGTATTGATTATGAAAAAGCCAGGAGCTTTGCCAGCGTACTGCTCGCCTGCGCGAACCATGTTCCCCGCAGGATTCACGCCCTCTACGATCCTTTGTCAAGGAGGAACCGGCACAGAATAAGCAGGGGAATAAAGACCACCCCCTATTCTCTTGAAAGGGAAAGGCTGTTCATCGCCGCCCTCAGGCGGGGCGACGCCGATTTGGGGCGGAAGCTGCTCAATGAAATGCTGGAGGGTATGTTTACCGGTGATTCGGTTGATTTTATGGCGGTGCGTTTTATCGCCATAGAACAGGTTGTTTTTCTGTCGAGAATTGCCCGCAACAAAATCACCAAACAGGACCTCGAAATCAATGACCGCTATCTCCGCCGTATTCTTGAAGCCAAGGACCTTGATGAACTGAGGGACATACTCAACATAATCGTAGACAGCATGGCCGGAGACCTGTTCTCCTTCAGGGGGACCAGGCACGCCTCGGCGCTGCGCAGGGCGGAGCGTTATATATGGTCCCACTATACCGAAAAGGTAAAGCTCGCCGATATAGCCGCGGCGTCAGGGCTTTCGGCTCCGTATTTCAGCACTATCTTTAAGGAAGAAAGGGGAGAAAATCTTTCCGTATACTTAAACCGCCTGAGAGTGGAGAAAGCCATGCACCTTTTGATAGAAAGTTCCCTGCCGCTCAATGAAATAGCCGTGTCCTGCGGCTTTGAGGACCAGAGCTGGTTTTCAAAAACATTCAAACAGTTTACCGGAATGAGCCCCGGAAAATACCGGGAGACGGGCACCGAGATTTCGATCTTTTAATATGCTATACTCATTCCCATGCGAAATTTCTTTCAGGCGGGATGCCTTTTTAGGTGGGTGAAAAACGCCCTGTTTTCCGAAACGCTGGAATTCAGGGCGAAGATTTTTACCGTGCTGGCTGTCGCGGGGTTTCTTATCAGCGTAAGTACGGCGCTCATCGGTCTGGCGAATGACGCCGGGGCGGGGAATGTTATTGCCGGCGGCATCGCGGCCCTGCTTGCCCTGGCGCTGCTGGCGTACTCGAAACGCGGCGGGCGTTACCGGCTTTGTTACCACATCACCATTGCCGGGGTTTTTATCGTTCTTTTTCCGTTTATGTTTTTTTCCGCCGGCGGGTATCACAGCGGTAT
>JAIRXO010000134.1 GCA_031268255.1 Spirochaetaceae bacterium | reverse complement strand
GGGTAGGCGCAAACCGTATTTGCGCCGTAGGCGGCCCTTCGAGACCCGATGGCATACCGGGGAGTTTATTTGGCCTACGCCGTGCCGCATTTTTCATCAAACCCGCTCATTGGCGCAACGGCTTACCTAAAGGTTCGCCGCGCACAGTGGCAGTTATGGATTATACTGTGCGCCACGCCGTGGTGCTTTTTAAGCGTGGACATGCTTCGCATGCCGAATTGGCCGTGCGGGATTCTATCGGGCGGGGGGCGCGTAACTTATGTGGCGGCGGCAAACGGTAGTATGGAAATGCGCCCCTCTTATAATAATCCTGGAGCAGCGCGGGTGCTTGCCAGGCGGACCCGATGGGGTCTATAGTAAGCTATGAACCAGAATGAAGTTAAAGCCCTCGTCGGCAGAAACGCCGTCGAAACGCTTGTTAAAAGCGGCATGAAGCTCGGTCTTGGTACAGGCTCCACCGCCCTTCCGGCGGTACGCCATGTGGGTCTGCTCCTCAGGGAAGGAAAACTCACCAACATCAAGGCTGTCTCCACGAGTTTTCAGACCAGCATGGAATGTGAAAAGTGGGGCATACCCCTTTATACCCTCAACTCGGGGGAAATCGGCGGCTGTCTTGACCTTACCATAGACGGCGCCGACGAGGTTGACAAGAGGCTCTGGTGTACCAAGGGCGGCGGCGGCGCTCTCCTGGTCGAAAAAATCACCGCCTATGCTTCGGCCTCTTTCTGCGTCGTAATTGACGAGAGCAAACTGGTGGAAAACCTGGGTCTTACATTTCCTGTTCCCCTTGAGGTGGTCCCCGAGGCAAGGCGGACCGTTACTCTGGCCCTTGAAAAGCTGGGCGCGTCGGTAACGCTCCGTGAGGCGCTGCGCAAGGCGGGCCCGGTTATAACCGAACACGGAAACATTCTTCTGGATATTACTTTTGGCGGCCCGGTAAACTGCGAAGAGCTTGAGTGCGAGTGTAAGCGCATACCCGGCGTGGTGGAAAACGGGTTTTTTACCCGCGTCCGTCCTGTGGTCTTTGTGGGCCGTTCAGGCGGAACTGTGGATATAAAGCAATGACAGGCGAAGTACAGGATATTATAGAACGGGTAAAGGTGCTGCGGGAGATAGCCGAAATTTCCGCCGACACCCTGGCCGCCGAGCTGGGCTTTAACCCCCCTGAGTATAAAAGCTGGGAAGAAGGAAAGGTTGAATTCCCCATAGGCGCCCTGGTAGAAATAGCCGCCCGCTTTAAGGTTGATCTTGCGGAACTGGTAACCGGCAATACCCCCAAGCTCACCACATTCTGCGTTACCCGGCAGGGCCGCGCCCCCGAGGTAAGCCGGCGGCCCATGTATACCTACTGGAACCTGGCTTCGAATTTCCACGGGAAAAAGGGCGAACCTTTTCTTGTGGAGGCCAGGGCCGACACCGAGCATAAACCCATAAGCCTCAATACCCATCCTGGTCAGGAATTTAACTATGTTCTTGAAGGGCGGCTTTTGATTTCGGTAGGAGGCCGGGAAACCGAACTTGGTCCCGGCGATTCCATTTATTATGATTCCAGCGAGCCCCACGGCATGAAGTGCCTCGGTGGCCGGAGGGCGCTTTTTCTCGCCCTGGTATTGTGAGGCATCCATGCTTGAGCGTTTTTTAACCCGTGAGCGTTTTGATTCCTATGAAGATTTTTTCGCCAATTTTTCGGTCGAGGTTCCCGCCAATTTTAATTTCGCCTACGATGTCCTTGACAAACTTGCCGCCGAGCGGGGAGGGGACAAGGCCCTGGTCTGGTGCGACGAAGATGGCGCCGAAGCTGAATTTACCTTTGCCGATATAAAGAACCTTTCCTGCAGGGCCGCCAATGTTCTTGTCAAAGGCGGCATAAAAAAAGGCGATCCGGTTATGGTGATTCTCAAGCGCCGCCATGAATACTGGCCGGTACTGCTTGCCCTTCACAAGATAGGCGCCATTGCCATACCCGCCACGCATCTTCTCAGCGTCAAGGACATCATATACCGCTGCGCGTCGGCGGACATCGCGGGCATCATCTGCGTGGACGACGCCGAACTCATGTGCAGGGTGGACGAGGCCGAGGCAAAACTGGAGCGGGATTCCGGCGCGGCGGGTTCGAGCGCCCTTAGGTACAAGGCCTTTGTCCGCTCCGTTCACGCCCCGGCCAGTTCTGATCCGGCGCTCAGGGCCGAAGAAATTTTCAAAGAACGTAACGGCGGAGAGCCGGGCCATTCCCCGGAGGGTATTTTTGGGGACCTTGTTCCCTGGTCCGATTTTAACGCCCTCATGGCCGGGGCTCCCGAAATTTTTGACCGGCCAGGTGAACGCTACGCCAATGAGGACACCATGCTGCTCTATTTTACCTCGGGAACCACCGGCATGCCGAAAATGGTGCGCCATAACTATGTCTATCCCCTGGGGCACATACTGACCGCCAAATACTGGCAGTGCGTAAAAGACGGCGGGCTGCATCTTACCGTAGCCGATACCGGCTGGGCAAAGGCCGCCTGGGGAAAGATTTACG
This sequence comes from Spirochaetaceae bacterium, assembly GCA_031268255.1. Lineage (GTDB taxonomy): Bacteria > Spirochaetota > Spirochaetia > Treponematales > Breznakiellaceae > JAIRTD01. The sequence goes on along the minus strand of JAIRXO010000134.1, from coordinate 5,512 downwards.
GGCAGTGGATATGCGGTTCGGCAGTCTTTGTGTACGATTACGACCGCTTTGATCCGGCGGCCATGCTTTCTGTCATAAGCAGGCACCGGGTTACTTCGTTCTGCGCCCCGCCGACCATTTACCGCTTCTTCATAAAAGAGGAACTCGGCAAATACGACCTCTCGGCCCTCCAGTCCTGCTGTGTCGCCGGAGAACCCCTCAATCCCGAAATCTACGATCAGTTTTTGGCCGCCACCGGAAAAAAACTGCATGAAGGCTACGGCCAGACCGAACTTACCCTGAGCCTCGCGACCTTTCCGTGGATGAAGGACAAACCCGGCTCAATGGGCCTCCCTTCTCCGGGCTATGACATTGACCTCATACGCGACGACGGAAGCTCCTGCGACATGGGCGAGGAAGGCCAACTGGTGGTACGCACCGGTAAACGCAGGCCCCTGGGCATCTTTGGCGGTTATTACCGGGACGAACAACTTACCAAATCGGTATGGCACGATGAGCTTTACTATACCGGGGACATGGCCTGGCGGGACGAGGACGGCTATTACTGGTTTGTGGGCCGCTCGGATGACGTGATAAAAAGTTCAGGCTACCGCATAGGACCCTTTGAGGTTGAAAGCGCCCTGCTGGAACATCAGGCGGTACTTGAATGTGCCATTACCGGATTTCCTGACCCGGACAGGGGCACGGTGGTCAAGGCCACCGTCGTACTGGCAAAGGGCTGGACCGCTTCGGACGAACTGAAAAAAGAACTCCAGGACCATGTCAAGAAAACCACCGCCCCCTACAAGTACCCCCGCATCGTGGACTTTGTCGGCGAACTCCCCAAAACCATCAGCGGAAAGATACGCCGCGTCGAGCTTCGGGAAGCGCGGAAAGAGAACCCCGCCGCCGGAACGTAAATCCGCGTAACGGCGGGGTCCAGTATCGCAATGGCGGGGCCTTCTCCGCCATTGCTAAAAACGCTACTTAATCAGAATGAACTCGACACGGCGGTTTTTCCACCAGTTGTCCCTGTCCTCCCAGCGTACCACAGGTCTTGTGCCGCCCATGCCCACATAGGTAAGGCGGTTCCGGGTTACTCCAAAACCGGTAAGGCGGTCAACAATGGCCCTTGCCCTGGCTTCGCTCAGGGGCTGGAGTTCGTTCTGTTCCTCAGACGCGGTCCTGCTTACCGGGTTCGCGTGGCCTTCGACCGTAACCCGGTAGTCCTGGAACTTGTTGAGTATTTCCGCGATACGCCTTAAAACCCTCAGGTTATTGGCCGTCACATCGGGGGCCAGGTTTTCAAAATCAGCGGCGTTTTCCCTGAATATGATGGACGGAACCTGTATGCGGAGGAGGTCTCCGTCCCTGATGACCAGAACATCAACGCCTATGACCGCGTCAATCTCGCTGGAATTGCCCAGCGTGTCGGCGGCCCTGAACTTGACAGGGTAATCGGTGGCGGCCTGTACCAGTTCGCCCCTGCTGCTCCGCCCGTCCCATACAATGCGGTTTGACGGAACGCCCCTGCCCTCCAGACGGTAGAAGAGATTAAAGGGCGCCACAGGCTCCCGTACTTCCAGGGACCAGGCCGCTATGGGCGAAAGGTCCTCGGCGCTGAGGGAAATATAAAGATCATCGTCAACGCCGTCATTGTCGGGGCTGAAATATTCGGGGCTGGAACTGAATCCCAGGCGGGGTCCTGACACGTCAACGGTAACAGGGCCCGCGCTGAGGCTGACCACGTCTCCTTTCTCGTAATTCACGGTAAGCTCGGCGTTGTACCTTCCCTCAATCACCAGGCCGCCGCTTTCCCTTCCGTCCCAGACAAGGGTTTCAGGAGGAGCGCCCGCCTGGGCGGCGGTTCTCCCGCTTCCAGGCGGATTCTGCGCCGCGCTGAAGCGGCGGCGTACTGTCCCCGCTTCGTCTTTTATTTCCACCTGCCAGTCTGCTATGCCGTCGCGGGGATTCAATATAATAGAAAAACGTACTCCCTCGTTTTGGGTGTTCCGCGGAGTTTCCGCCGGCGCTATGGCCTGGGGCGAGACAGTAAAGAAGGCCCTGGGCGTCCGGGAATCAACGACAATATTGTTGATGGTTTCCTGGGTCCTGTTGCCCGCTTCGTCCTCGGAGCGGAGTACCAGGCGGTAGCTTCCGTCAGGCACGGTGTTGCCCGCCCTGTCATCGCCGTTCCATACCAGGGCCGGCGCGCTTCCCTTCCAGGTCCATGAGTGTACTTCGTTCCCCGCATTGTCAACTATAGATGCCTGCCATTCGTCATCGCCCTGGCTTGCCGCCGTGATGGGCAGGGTATCCCTTCTGCCGTCCCCGTTGGGGGAGAAGAGGGTATAGTCAAGCGAGAGACGGGAGACAGGAGAGCGGGTGTCCAGGGTAAAAGGCTGGGACCGGGCGGAAGGCTGATTGCCCATGGCGTAGACAAGCTGTATGCGGGCGCTGTAAAGTCCGTCAGCGGCCTGGGTTCCGGCGTTGTTCCTGCCGTTCCAGCTTATGCCGGAAGGCGCGCCCCTTCCTTCAAAGGTCCGTATGACCGCTCCGGCGCTGTCGAGTATGTCTACCGTGTAGGAACTTATCCCCTCCCTCACCTGTATCTGGGGCAGTATGTTGATGGTATCCTTGACCCCGTCTCCGTTAGGCGAAAAGGCCCTGCTGTCGGCGCTTATCATCACCGGCGTATCCGCGGTGCTGAGGCTGAAACGCAGCACATTGGAAGTTCCCGTGTTACCCGCCTCGTCTGTGGCGGTGAGACGGTATTCGTAATCACCGTCCGGGACAGGGCGGCCTGAATCATCCCGCCCGTCCCATTCAACGCGGGGCTCAGGGCGTCCGGTAAAGCGGAAAGTCCTTACAGGGGCCTCCCTGCCGGAACTTCGCAGTTCTCCTGTCCAGAGTGCCTCGCTTGAACCTTCCTGGCTTATGACCATGGTATCCTGATTGCCATCATTATTGGGGGAAAAGGCGCTGTACCCGGCCTGTATACCCGCCTGGGGAGAAGTGAGGTCCAGGGTAAAAGCGGGAGACTGGGCCTTTGAGACATAGCCGTTGCGGTAACTCACCGCGAAAGCGCCCCTGTAGCTCCCCTCGGCAAGCACCGCCCCGGCATCGCTTTTGCCGTCAAATTCTATGTTCCGGGGGACCGCGCCTGAACCCCGTATGCCGCGCACGGCTCTTCCTGATGCGTCTGTAACTTCCACAAGCCACTGGACCACGCCGTCGGTTACCGGAACCGCCGTCGTAAAGCTGAGTGTATCCTTGACCCCGTCTCCGTTAGGCGAAAAGAAACCTTCGGCGATGAGGAGGCCTACCTCAGGCTGTATGGTGCTGACTATGATGTTTTCTATACCCGCGTCCGAGCTGTTTTGGGCCCTGTCTGTGGCGCTGATACGGTAGGAATAGACCCCGTCGGGAACAAAGTCCCCGTTGTCGCCTGTTCCGTCCCATATCAGGTCTCCAGGCGCGCCATTCTGTACGTCAAAGCTCTTTACCTTGCCGCCATTCGAGTCGTAGATGCCGCTGTCCCAGAGATCCTCTACAGAACCGCTCTGGCCTATGGCAAATATATCCTTGTTACCGTCGCCGTCAGGGGAGAATATCCTGTCCTGACCGGAAAGGCTTTCCACTTCAATTTCGGGAGCCTGTGTATCAATGTATACTTCATAGCTTCCTGTAGAAGCCCTGTTGCCGTTATCGTCAACCGCGCTTATAACAAAGAAATAGCGCCCGTCAGGGGCGGGGCCGCCCGAATCGAGTATGCCGTCCCAGCGCAGGGTCTCGGGAATATCTACCCCGGACTTGACATCGGTAAGGCGGGAAATAATATTTTGCACGCCGCCCTGGGTCTCGGGCCGTCTTTCCTTGTTCCGGTAGACCCTGACCGTCTGGCCCTCTTCATTTTGAATCTCAAGAGTCCATTCCATCACATAACGCTGATCGGTAATGCTTACGGGGAATTCCAGATCATCGGCAAGGCCGTCATTGTTGGGAGAAATCCACTGCGCCTCGGGATGCGCCTCGGGATAACGCGCCACAATCACCGGCGCGCTGCTGTCGGGAATACCCACCGTCAGGCTCACCCCGCCGCCTATACCCCAAATATCGGCGGGCAGAGGTTTGGCGCCCATGCGCAGGACAAGTTCGCCGCTTGACGGCGCGTCCTCAGGCAGTATCCGCCGGGTATTTTCCAGAGTGAATTTAAGAAAAACCCCTATAGAAGGCATGAGCGGCGGGGCCGTGTCCTCTATCAATTCCCTGACATTAAAACCCAGAGAACTCGACACGACTATAAGATCAGCTATGGTGGCCTCAAGACCGGCCTTGGCGCTTAACGTGGTAAGACCGGGAAAACCCAGGTCCACCGCCCCCTTGAGCCTGAACGGATCGTCCTTGCCGGTTTTGCCCTTAATGGTCAGCAGGTCAAGGGCAATACCCGCCGCCGGCGTAAAAGCCGGCATGGGGTAGCTCTTGCCGAGGTTTTTAAGGGCCAGAGCCCAGGTAACATTGTTAAAACGCCATATTGTTCCCAGATTGTGGGTAAAACCCAGGTCAAGACCGAGACTCCAGTCATCGCCAAAACCAAAATTAAGGCCCGTGCCCACACTCATGCCCGGATAAATTTCCTTGGCAACAGTAAGATTGCCGCCAAAAGTACTTCCTATATCAAAACTGTCAAAAGGACTGGTCAGAAAACGCAGCGAGGCGCCGAATACGGCGTATTTTGTAGGCAGCAGAGCCCCCACAGCCGCAGCATGGCCAAAACCGTCCTCGTCTCCAGTCCCGCTGAGACCCAGATACGCGGCGTCAAAATTGATAAGCTGGGCGCCCCCGCCCGCCGCCGGATTGATAACACTCGCCGCCGCCGCGCCCCGGGACGTAGTAAAAGCCCCCGAACCCGCAAAAAGGGGCGCGTAGAGTTCAGTCAGGGCATCCACCCCCACAGGCTGATCGGCAAAACAGACCGGAATAATTCCAAACACAAGGCACAACGCCGCAACGGTTCTTTTCAAGGCCATAAACCCTCCCAATTCTTTTACTATAAGAATAACACATAAAGGAAGAAAAAGTTAGGCCCGGAACAGGAAGGGGGGCGCATTTCCCCACTGCCGTCTGTTGTACACCGCCCGCCTGTGGAGTTTGCCTTGCGGCAAACTCCAAAACAAAAATATGCACAGCGTATTTTTGTTACGCGCCCCCCGCCCGATAGAATCCCGCGATTCAATGAGCGGGTTTGATAAAAAATGCGGCACGGCGTAGGCCAACCTCAAGCCTCTGTATGCCATTGCGCCTCGAAGGGCCGCCTACGGCGCAAACACGGTTTGCGCCTACCCCCCGGATTTTTATACCCAATTCTCTATCTTTAGATCTTTTATCCTTTCAAATTCTTTTACATTATTCGTTACCAGTATTAAACCCAGCGATTGGGCGTGCGCCCCTATTAACATATCATAGGGTCCTATCAAACATTCTCTGCCTTTTAAATCCTTCTTTATTTTTCCAAATTCCGCCGCCGCCTTTT
>JAIRXO010000126.1 GCA_031268255.1 Spirochaetaceae bacterium | reverse complement strand
AAGGCTCAGGCGCAGGGGGGCCGGACGCTGCCTGGGCATTTACAGTAAGGCGATACCGGGAAATCTATGGACAATTATACGGATGATATGGAAAATCCGTTTCGAATAAAACCCCTGGGGGGAAACTCCTTGTGTTTTCTTCGTAATAAGTAGTATGCTAGATAAGAGGTATAAATAATGAACAAACACCCTTGGAATTGGGTTTTTTCCCTTCTTTTTATATTTTACGCGGCGGGCATGGCCGGCGCCCAGGTTGATGATGATGAACTCAGGAAGGGCCAGGAACGCATAGTTTTTATCAACTACGAAGGTCCCCATGCCCGTATAGAAACCCTGGGGCAGATTAAGGCCATAGGAACCGGCCTTGGCAGCGTACTTTCCGGCGGCGCGTCCAGAGCCGGAGGGGGAAACAGGTATTTTGTCATTCATTCTGTTTCCGGCCCCGAGGGGAACAAAATAGACGCCGATATCTTCGGACTCGGCGTTGATGTGGGCGTTGACCATATACGGAATCTCAGGCTCATCATACAGGGCTACCTGGAGAGCGCCTACAAATACTCGGCCAGGGACGCGGCGCTTCTGGCCGAATATGTTACCATTTATAACGCCGTATTCAGGGGCAACTGGGAATATTTCAACACAAGGTACAAGAGTCCCGTGTTAAGCCACCTCAGCGCGGACAAGGCGGGGCTTTCCATACGTTTTGACGAATGGCCGGGCCGTACCCTTATGGTCATACCCCTGGCATCGGGCAGGCCCGGTTCCCTCAGCGCCGTTGACACAGGCTCCCTCTCCTCGCCGGAAGTGGTAGAGGAGATGCGCAGGGAAGAGGACCGGGGCATAGACAGCCGCCAGGACATGGTTGACCTCAAGGAGAGGGAGGCCGAAGAAGCCGAGCAGGAGGCCGCGTACCAGAGGGAAGCCATACAGGAAGAAGAGCGGCGCATACAGGAAGAACGAGAGGCCATACAGCGGGAAAGGGAAACCATAGCCCAGGAAAGGCAGCAGCAGGAGCAGGACCGGGGAGAGCAGACCCAGGCCCAGCAGGAAGAGCGGGAACAGGAACTGGCAAGGCGTGAGGAAGAAGCGGCAAGACGCGAGGATGCCGTTTCCCAGCGCCAGGAACAGGTTGAAGAACAAAGACGGGAAGCTGACAGTCTTGAGGAATTCGCCGAAGAAAAGGCCGCCGATGCCCAGCAGGACAGGGAGGAGATAGCCAGGGACCAGCAGGAAATCATAGCCCGGCAGGACGCGCTGGCTGACGCCACGCCTTCCATGCTGGCTGTCAAGTTTACCGGGCCCGATACCGGCCTCGGCGACCTTGTCAGGGTAAACGCGGCCACAGGCGAAGAACTCAGGGCGTCCACCCTTCATACGATAAGCGGCCGTACCGTTACCCTTAAAGACGGCCGTATCTTTGCCATAGCCGGAGAAAACAGGGGGCAAGGGGCCATCAGGATCGTAGAACTCAGTCCCGACACTCTGGAGATGAGGGCCCAAAACGCCGATGATATACATCCGGGCAGCCTGCTCTGGGTCAACGGCGATAATCTCTACGCTGTAAGCGTCGTGGCGGACAAACTCTATCTGGCCAGGTTCAACACCAGTCTGGAACGTCAGGCCCGTTCTTCGGCAACAGTACACGCCCAGGCCGCCCTGCTCTTTGAGGGGAATACGCTCCTCACCCAGAGGGAAGATGGTTCGGTACTCATCCTCAACGCCAATGACCTTACCGAGGCAAAGCGTTAGGGATCGGGATATAGTTAAGGAAAAGTTTTTTGAAAGGTTTTTTTGATTGGAGGTATTTATGAAAAATGGGAAAATTCTGGTTTTGGCTTTAATTTTCGTTCTTGTTACGGGGGCTCTTTTTGCCCAGAATCCAATAACCGAGTTACAAAAGGGCGTCGAGGATTTCTCCTCGGCCATGGCAAAGGCCCTGCCCTTTAACTCGACTATGGGTCTTAACTGGTCCGACGCCTACATAGGCCAGATTGTCGGCGTCCCTCCCCACTTCGGTGTCGGCCTCTTTCTCGGTTCAACATTACTTGACTCAGGGGACATCGAAACCCTGGCCCATGCCATGAATGCCAATGTACCCGGCGGGTTTTCCAAACTTCCCTACCCGGGTTTCGGCGCCGAGGGCCGCGTAGGGGGCTTTTTGCTTCCCTTTGACGCGGGCATCAAAATAGCCGCCCTGCCTTCGCTCTCCGATGACTTTGACCTCCACCACTTTATGCTGGGAGGCGACATACGCTACGCCATACTCAAGGGCAACGCCGCCCTGCCCAAACTGTCCCTTGGCGTGGGCTTTAACTACATGTCAGGCGGCATGGGCATTGATATCCCGGGAACCCAGTCATATAGCGTTGGAGGCGATACTCTTACTCTCGCCAGCCCCAAGGCCGAATTTACCTGGCAGACCCTAACCCTGGATATAAAAGCCCAGGTTTCCAAGAGCTTTGCCATTGTTACCCCCTATCTGGGCGCGGGCCTTACCCACGGCTGGTCCGAGGCGGGCTATGAAATCACTTCCAATCTTACATACAATAATGGTTCCCCTCATCCCCTGGCCGATTCCGATAAAACCACTATAAATGACGCGCTCAAGGGGGCGGGTCTTGAACCCATAGATTTTGACGGGGCAAGCGGTTTTTCGTCTATTATCAAAAATACCCAGTGGGGCTTCAGGCTCTTTGGCGGCCTTGCCTTTAACCTCGCCCTCATCAAGATAGACCTTTCGGGGCTGTATAACTTTAACGACCAGTCCTTTGGCCTTACTCTGGGAACCCGTTTCCAGTTATAGCTTTCTAAGGCGGCGCTCCGGCTGTTTACGACGTTTTGCCAGCCCGAATAAGGGCTTTGCGGCGGCAATATGCCGAAGCATCCTTTCCGAAGGAAAGGCGACCAGGGCTGGCAAAATGTGGCGGAGTATAGTAGACCGCTTGCGCGGTCAATTAGAAAGTGGGAATGGAGCGTTCCCCTGCACGGCAGGGGCGCGAATGACCTAGCCGTTGCGGAGGCCGAGCCGCCTACTGGCCCGGTA
>JAIRXO010000077.1 GCA_031268255.1 Spirochaetaceae bacterium | reverse complement strand
CTCGCTTTTTACCGGTGTGCTGTGCATCGCGACTTCGATACTGGCGATTGTACGGATGGTGGATGTGGCATCGTCCATTTTTGCCGGTCAGGGCATGGCAACGGTAACTGACGCGGCGGCCCTGATAGACGGGGACGCCTTTGAGGCCCTCTCGGTATCCCTCGACGGGGAGGATCCTTTTTATGAAGAGACACGGCTTAAGCTCCTGGAAGTCAAGCAGGCGTCAAGTTGCAGGTTCCTTTATACCATGGCGGACGGGGGAGACGGCACCTACTTCTATGTAATTGACGGCAGCGCCGCTCCCGATGACACGGATAATTTTTCAGCCCTGGGAGAGGAGGAGGACGAGAGCGCCTATGACGACGCCTTCCGCGCGGCCTGGGAAACCGGGACTCCCCGGACCGGAAAGCTCGCGTATGAGGGAGAAGAATGGGGCTGGCTGATGTCAATCTATGTTCCCATAAAAAACAGCGATGGAAACATGGTCGGCATAGTGGGCTGTGACTTCGATGCCAACGATCTCATTCAGTCCCTGAAAACACATATTTTCGGGATGGCGCTTATAACGCTGTTTTTCCTGCTGGCGGGCCTCTTTCTTATGCTGTTCTTCCTCCGCCTGATTTTTGGCCGCCTCAGGGACATAAATGTCATACTCAGGGAAATATCCGCCGGGGAAGGGGATTTGACCAAAAGGATAGCCATAAAAAAACATGACGAAATAGGCGAACTTGCCGCCCACTTCAACCTGACCCTGGACAAAATAAAGGATCTCATCGCCGCCATAAAAATTCAGACCGCAAACCTCTCCGGCGTGGGGAACGATCTTGCCCTCCGCATGGAAGAAACCGCCGGGGCGGTTACTAAAATCACCACCAACATACAGAACATCAAAACCCGGATGATAAGCCAGTCGGCATCGGTAACCGAAACCAGCGCGACCATGGAACAGGTTACGGCGAATATAGACAAACTTAACACGACGGTAGAAGAGCAGAGCGCAAGCGTGTCCCAGTCATCGTCGGCCATAGAAGAAATGCTGGCCAATATACAAAGCGTTACTTCTACCCTGATAAAAAACGCGAAGAACGTGGAGGAACTGACCGCCTCGGCGGAACAGGGCCGTACAGGACTGGGAGAAGTTTCGCAGGAGATCGGGGAAATCGCCAAAGAATCGGCGGGCATACTGGAGATTAACTCGGTGATGCAGAATATCGCCAGCCAGACCAATCTCCTTTCCATGAACGCCGCCATTGAGGCGGCCCATGCCGGAGAAGCGGGCAGGGGCTTTGCCGTAGTCGCCGGCGAAATCAGAAAGCTGGCCGAAGATTCAGGAACGCAGTCCAAGACCATTTCGGCGGTGCTGAAAAAAATCAAGGCGGAGATAGACCGGATAAGCGTTTCGACCAATACGGCCCTCGAAAAATTCGCGGTCATAGACAACGGCATAAAAACCGTGTCCGGCCAGGAATTCCATATACGCAATGCCATGGAAGAACAGGGCCTGGGCAGCCAGCAGATTCTTGAGGCGGTAGAGCGGCTCAACGAAATCACCCAGCGGGTAAAACAAAATTCACTTGAGATGCTTACCGGCAGCAGGGAGATTATAAAGGAAAGCAGGCGGCTGGAAAATGTTACCCAGGAGATTTCAGGAGGAATAAACGAAATGGCCGGAGATGCCGGCCTTATCAACACCGCCATCGGCGGGATAAACGGCATCAGTAACAGCAACAGGACCTATATTACCGCCCTGGCCGCCGAGGTTTCCAAATTCAAAATTGAATAGGCGCGCATTATGCGCTATCCGCGGCGGTCGTTCTGCCACCCGCCTTACCAAAACAAGGAGTTTTTTATGACCCATAGGTACAAGTATCTCGATCTGGTTATGGCCTTTTTTGTTACCGTGCTTATTGTAAGCAACATCGCGTCGTCGGCAAAAATTGTTGGCCTGGGTTTTTCCCTCTTTGGGACGCCCCTGTCCTTTGACGGCGGCACCCTGCTCTTTCCCCTCTCCTATGTCTTTGGCGACATACTCACCGAGGTGTACGGATTCAGGGCCTCCCGCAGGGTTATATGGACCGGCTTTGCCGCCCTCGCCCTGGCCGCCCTTGTTTTTTTTATGTTGAAAGCACTGCCCGGCGATGCCGGGTGGGAATCTTACGCCGGAAGCGCCGCCTACAGCGCCATACTGGGCGGCATGAGTTCAGGCGGCCTGGTACTCGCAAGCCTTGCCGCGTACTGGGCCGGGGAATTTTCAAACTCAGTGGTTCTTTCAAAATTGAAAATTCTCATGAAGGGAAAACTCCTCTGGGTCAGGACCATAGGAAGCACCCTCATAGGCGAAGCCCTTGACAGCCTGGTCTTTGTGTTCATCGCAAGCCTTTGCGGCGTATTCGGCTGGGAACTCTTCGTCTCCCTCACGCTGACCAACTATCTCCTCAAATGTTCAATAGAGGTTCTTATGACGCCGGTTACATACAGGGTTACGGCTTTTCTCAAAAAAAACGAGAACGCCGATGTCTACGATACCGGCATCAGCTTCAATCCGTTTAAGCGCGGGCTTCATTGACAGCATCCTGGTAATATGTACAATTTATTTACCCATGACCGTAAATCCCCGTTTTCAGCGCCTTGCCCTGCTCACCGGCCTCGACGCGATAGAGGCCCTCAGCCGTACAAGGGTCATTGTCTTTGGCATAGGCGGCGTGGGAGGCTGGTGCGCGGAGGCCCTGGTCAGGTCGGGAGTGGGCCAGCTTGACATTGTAGATTCCGATACGGTCTGCGTTACCAATATTAACCGCCAGATTCAGGCTACCTCGGAAACCGTGGGGCTCTTTAAGACAAGGGTCCTCAAAAAAAGGCTTCTTGAGATAAACCCCCAGTGCCGGGTGCGGGATTTTGGAAAAGTGTTTTCGCGGGAGAGCGCCGCCTGTTTTGATATTCCCCAGGCGGATTATGTGATTGACGCCATAGACAGCCTTACCCATAAACTGGACCTTATTGAACTGGCATCGGGAACAGACGCGGCGCTTTTTTCTTCGATGGGCATGGCCCAAAAACTTGATCCGACAAAACTAAAAACCGCAGGTATTTGGGAAACCAGAGGCTGCCCCTTGGCAAGGCTCGTGCGCCAGGGCCTGCGGAAGCGCGGCTTTACCGGAAACTTTACCGCCGTATACAGCGACGAACAGCTTCCCCTCAGGGAAGAAATCAGCGTCGCCTGCGGGAAAGGACACTGCCTCTGTCCGGCGCGGCAATTCTGCGCAGCCACTGCGGTTGAATGGTGCAGCACAAAAAAAGTTATCAACGGCAGCGCCGTTACCGTTACCGCGGCGGCGGGTTTTATACTGGCAAGCCTTGTGGTGCGCTCGGTGTGCGCCCGCTTCGGCGTGGGGGATATTCCGTGAGCGGCCGTTTTTTACGCAGGGCCGGCTCCGGCACAGTGGTACAAAAACTCTGCGCCAAGGCCATTCTGGAACAGGGCCTCATCAATGACGGCGACAGGGTACTCATCGCCGTTTCGGGAGGCAAGGATTCAAGCGTCCTCGCCTGGGCTCTCTCCGTCCTGAGACCGGCGCTGAAAAAAGACTACCTGCTCAGGGCCGTCCACATATCAAGCGACTTTTGCTCCTGCTGCAAAAAATCCGCGCTTAAAACAAGACTTGAGTCCTGGAACATTCCCTTTGAGGACCTCTTTGTGCCGGTCATGGGACGGCTCAAGGAAGGGAAAAAAATGAACTGCTACTGGTGTTCTACCCAGAGGCGTACCGAACTCTTAAAATACGCGATGGAACACGACTTCAACAAAATAGCCCTGGGTCATCATCTGGATGACATTATCGAAACTTTTTTTATGAACATGACCGCCAAAGGAGAGCTTTCCGCCATGCCCATGCTCCTCCGCTACCGCAAATACCCGGTAAGCCTCATACGGCCCCTGGCGTACCTCGAAGAAAAACAGATTATCGCCTGCGCCTCCGAGCAGGACATCATCAAGTCTGTATGCACCTGCCCCTATGGCGTTAATTCAAAACGGCGCGAGGTACGCGGGCATATCGCCGAGTTTACCGGCGGCTCAGGCGCGGTAAAGCGCCGCATACTCAAAGCCGCCCTGTCGGACACAAAAGACTCGGACACAAAAGACCATGCGCCTTATTGACATAGGCGTCAACCTGATGAACCGCTCCTTTGACAGGGACCGGGAACAGCTTGTTCTCGAAGCCCGGAAAGCCGGGGTAAGCCCCCTTATCATCACCGGATCAAGCGAAGCGTCAAGCCGCGCCGCCGCGGACTACGCGAAGCGTTTCCCCGGAGAACTCTACGCCACCGCGGGGGTACACCCCCACGAGGCAAAGCACTGTAACAGCGAAACCCTGGAAACCCTCACCGGCCTGGCCGGGCGCAAAGAAGTCATCGCCATAGGGGAATGCGGCCTCGACTATAACCGGGACTTTTCTCCCCGGCCCGTCCAGAGAATGTGGTTCATCAAACAGATTGAACTGGCCGAAAAATTTTCCATGCCCCTCTTTCTCCATGAACGGGACGCCTTTGATGACCTTTATTCGATACTCAGGGAACACCGGAACAGCGTCTCCCGCATGGTGATTCACTGCTTTACCGGAACCGAAGAAGCCCTTGACAAATACCTTGAACTCGGCGCCTTTATAGGCATCACCGGCTGGATTTGCGACGAAAGGCGGGGAAGCCGCCTTAAAAGCCTGGTCAAAAAAATTCCCCCCGACAGGCTCATGACCGAAACCGACGCCCCCTACCTCATACCCAGGGACCTGCCGCGCGGAGAAAGCGGCCGGCAGAGTGGCCGGAACGAACCGAAATTTCTTCCCCATATCGCACAAACCATAGCAGCCGCCCTCGAAAAAGAAACCGAATGTTTTGCCAAAGAAAGTTTCGCCAACGCCCTGCGTTTTTTCGGGATTACCCGCTCTCCCATTAGTCTTTGAGGAAAGGCGCTTTCCTTTCCCGCGCCGCCCTGCTATACTTCCCCCATGAGCGGAAAAACCAAACTTGATGTCCTGGTAGAAATCCTTAAAGAAGCGCCTGACGAGGTGTTCGTTCAACCGCATAACGTGCCCGATCCCGACGCCATTGCCGCAAGCCTCGGCGTTTACGGGCTCCTTAAATCACGGGGCCTTGATAAAACAAAAATCGTCTATGATCTGGAAATCGAAAAGGCGAATTCCGTTAAAATGCTGGAACTCTTTGACATTCCCATGATACGCGCCGCCGATGCCCATACCCTGGGAACCGAGGATTGGGCGGTGCTGGTGGACGCGCAGAAAGGCGGCTCAAA
>JAIRXO010000063.1 GCA_031268255.1 Spirochaetaceae bacterium | reverse complement strand
AGGTGAATATTGTCATAGACATACTTACAAGGGAAATCACCCGCCAGAAAAGCCGCTTTGTGTTTCCTTCCGAAACAGCCTCATCCCTCTGGGCGGAAAAGGCCCTTGAGCTTACCGGAAGCCGTTCTCTCGCCTTGGACCGTTTTCTTGCCTGGGACCGCTTTAAGGAAGAAGCGGTCAGGGCCGGCGGCGGAAACAGGAAACCCGCGACAGCGGTTATAAGGAAACTTTTTGTTGACGGCCTGATACGGAAAAACGCCGCACTGGTACAGGAAGGGGCGGCCGGGGGTTCCGGCCCGGACGGCCTCCCGTTCAGGACCATCATAGCGCCTGCTTTCGCCGAAGGGGGACAGGTTTTCGCCGCTTCCATCGCCGCCGTCCTTCCTTCACTCCGCCTGTTTGAGGAAAAGCGCGGTCCGCTTTACGGCCAGAGCGATGATGAGGACAGGGACTTCGCGGCGCTGCGCGGGGTCTACAGCGCCTTTCTCGAACGCCACGGCCTTTTTGAACCTTCCTGGGAAAAACCGCCCCTTAGGGACCGGGACCATGAATATTATATCTTCTTTCCCGAAGCCGTAGAGGATTTTGCCGAATACGAAAGCCTCCTCGCCGCCGAACCGGAATTGATTCACCTCGTGCGGCATAACGGAGAAGAAGCCCCCCGCCTTCTCCGTTATACTTCAGCCAGGGCGGAACTGCGCGCCCTGGCCCTTGAGCTTCTGCGCCTCCACAAAGACGAAAAAATCCCCTATGAGGAAATGGCCGTAAGCGTACCCGGCCTTGACGCCGCCGCGCCCTATGTGACCAGGGAACTTTCGCTTTACAATATACCCCACAGGCTCAGAAAGGGCAGTCCTCTGGGGGAAAGGGGAGCAGGCAGAATTTTCCCCCTTATTCAAAACTGCGCGTCGGAAAATTTTTCTTTTTTGTCCCTTAAAGCACTGCTCCTCAACGAGGCCATACCCTGGAAGAACCCCGGCGCGAACAGGGCGCTCATAGAATTCGGCGTCAAAAACAACTGCGTCTCTGGCTTTACGGAAAACGGCCGCCGCGTTGATGTATGGGCGGAGGCGTTTAAGGAAAATTCCCGCGCCGCGGGCCTGGGACGGTATTACTCACGCCTTAAAGAGTGCATCCTTTCCCTTTGCGGCGCCGCCTCGTTCAGCGGCATACGGAAGCATTATTTCGCCTTTTCAGGCGACGGCGGGAAGGACAATGAGGACAGCGGGTTTTTGTCCAGGGACGAGGCGCTTTGTTCAAAAGAAGCGGACGCGGCGCTGTCGCGGTGCATTGTCGAGCTTTCTTCCCTTATCGAACTCGAAAAAAAATCAGACGAATATATACCCGGCTCTCCATTCGCGTTTTACTGTTCACTGTTAAACGAAAGACAGTATGTGTATACGAAAGAGGAGGGCGGGGTAAATATTTTTGATTACCGGGTCGCGGCGGCCTCTCCCTTTATCTGCCATTTTGTCATAAACGCTGTTGAAGGCGAGGCGACAGTTCTGTATCAGCCCCTCAAATTCCTCAGACCCGACAAGCGCCGGAGGCTGGGCATAGCCGATACGGATGCCTCAAAAACATTTTTCCGCCTTTACCGGGGCCTTGTTCATACGCGGATAAGCGCCCCGGACGAAAATTTTTCAGGCCCCGCCATGCCCCACAGTTTTTTTTCGGAGAGAAGCGATGCCGCTCCGTCCCTGCCGCCCGATCCCTTCCCGGAAGAAAAACGCTGGTGGGCGGAAGGCGGCGCAACCGACGGCAGTGCCGCGGCAAACGGCAGCAACGCCGCAGACGGCAGCAACGCCGCAGACGACCGTGCCGTAGACGACCGTGCGGCAGACGGCCGTGCAGGGGCCGCTGTCTTTCCCGCAAGGCTTTTCCCCGTCCAGCGCCAGGGATTCAGGCTCTGGCGTTCCCTCCTTTCCCGGGCGGAACCTTTCAACATGTTGACCCGGCCCTTGTCCGGGGAAAGCGGCAAGGCCCTCATGGCCCGCATGGCGGAGCTTCAGATGGAAGCAAATCTCTTCAAAGTGTCGGCCACCGATCTTAACGATTTCTTTTTTTGCCCGGTAAATTTTCTTTTCAAAAAACTGTTCCGCCTCGAACCCTTTTCCCTTGAGGCAAAACTCCTTGACGATGTTTCCAGGGGCATACTGTACCACGAAATTCTCAAACGGCTTTTTACCCGCATCAGGGAGGAGGACGGCACTTTTACCAGCGGACACAGCGAACGCTACCGCCTGTGGACCCTTGAGTACTCAAGGGACGCGGCCAAAAGCAGCCCTGAGTTCCGGGGCCCGCTTGCCGCCCCCATTCTCGCTTCCCAGTCCAGGGCAATGGCGAAAAAAGTTTCCCTCATCATCATGGCCGAGGAAAAATATTTTTCAGGCTATACCGTAGGAGAGCTTGAGGAACTTTTTGAATGTGAGGAAAACGGAATTCTGCTAAAAGGAAAACTTGACCGCGTCTCAATATCCCCGGACGGAGAACCGTATATCATTGATTACAAAACAGGCGGAGCGCCTTCCATCGCGGAAAGTTCCCTGAACGCCGACGGGGAACTAAAGGATTTTCAGATCGCCATGTATGTCAAATTATACGAAAAAAAGCACGCCGTCAACGGCGCCGGCTCCAGTGCCGCCGGCGCGGGCTTTATGCGCATCCGCGACCATGACCTTACCTTTGTAGTCGGCGGCCCGCCAAAGAAAAAGGGCCTCACCCGGGAAGCCTACGAAAAAACCCTCGACGCCCTTATGCGGTATATAGCGTCGTTCCGCCGGGCCCTTGAGGGCCTGTGTTTTGTCCCCGCCGCCGTGGATTTCAGGGACTGCCTTTCCTGCGAATACAATACGGTGTGCAGGACCGTATTCTTCCTCAACAGCCAAAAACCCCTGCCCCGGACGGAGATGAGTCATGGCGCTTAACGATATACTTGCCGCCCTTAACGGCGAACAGCGCGATGCGGCCAGGGCAGGGCAAAACGCCGTCATCGCCGCCGGAGCCGGATCGGGAAAGACCAGGGTTCTTGCCGCCCGCTATGCCTGGCTTGTCATGGAGAAGGGGTACAGGCCCGAAGAAATACTCGCCCTCACCTTTACCAACAAGGCGGCGAATGAAATGCACAGCCGCATCTATACCCTCCTGTCAGGCGAAAAGGACAATCAAAACGCCCGTGAAGCGGTGGAGAATTTTTACAAGGCAAGAATATCGACCATCGACTCCTTCTGCGCTTCTGTGGCGCGCCTGGCCGCGCGGCATTACGGCATACGATCTGACTTCGCAAGCGACGACGGCGCCGCCGGAGAGCTGGCCATGAGCCTGGCCCTTCCCTTTGTCCTTGATCACCGGGACAATCCGGCCCTCCAGGTTCTCATCGCCGACCGCAAAATAAAAACCGTCGCCGAAGAACTCTTTGCCCAAACCATGCTCGACTACAGCCCCATCACAAGCCCCCTTGACATTGCGTCTTTCTTCAAAATACAAAAAGAAGAAATCCTGTCCCAATGGCTAAAAAAAACAAACGATGTTTCGGCCCTCCTGGATGGTATGGCCCGCGACCTTGAGGCCGCCCCGAAAGCAAACAAGTTTTTTTCCGCCTGCGCCGGACTCCTCGCCAAAATCCCCCCGCCTCCCGGTATAGCTATCCTGCTCGAAAATCCCGAAGGCTTTCAGGGATCTCCCGGACGGGAAGAACTCTGCGCCTATGTCAACGCCCTTTACAATCTGGGCCAGGTCAACCGGCAGGGAGCGTCGGCCTGGCCCGCAGCCTCGCAGTGTGTACTTGACCTCAGGGAAAATCTCTGCCCCTCCCTCCAGGCCCTGGCCAATTATGTACTCCAGGCCGGCATTGCCGCTTCGCTATTCCCCCTTATGGATGAATTCCAGACCCTGCACAACAGGCGGAAACGGGAAGCGGGCATCCTCACCTTCAGCGACATTGCCCGCATGGCCGTAGACGCCCTCAGGGACTATCCCGAAATAAGAAAAATCTACAAGGACGAAATAAGGGCGGTAATGATTGACGAGTTTCAGGACAACAACAGCCTTCAGCGGGACCTCCTCTTTCTCCTTTCCGAAAAACCTGACCGGAACAGCCGGGGCATACCCGGCGCCGGCGGCCTTTGTCCTGACAGGATGTTTTTCGTCGGAGACGAAAAACAGTCAATTTACCGTTTCCGAGGCGCCGACGTATCGGTTTTCAGGGGACTGACAAAAACCCTTCCCCCGTCGGAAGGGGAGAGTATGCGCTATTTACGGTACAATTACCGCTCCAACGGCGCCCTCATAGCCGCCTTTAACCTGGTCTTTGGCGGCATAGACCCCGGTGATCCCGGCTCCAGGCCCGGTTCTTTTCCCGCCGTCTTTCTTCCCAAAGACTCAAGCGATGATGATTTTGAATCCTATTATCTTCCCGCCGAAGCGCCGCCCGAAACGCCGCATGGAGCGGGACAGGAGTCAGGAGATCCCTCGCGCGCGAAACCCCCGGCGCTTCATTTTTCCTTCCTTGACGAAGGAAGGATAGACATAAAGGACAGCGATTCCCTTTCCGCATCTGACCTTGAGGCCGCCGCCATAGCCGAAACCATACGGGACATGGTTGACAGGGGCCGTCCTGTCGCCGTGCGCGGCAGAGTGGAAAGCCGCCCCGTCCGCTGGGACGACTTCGCGGTGCTGCAGCGTTCACGGGGAAAGCAGCACCGGCTCGAAAAACAGTTTCAGGATTTTGGCATACCTTTCAGCGCCGATCAGCCCGCGGGCCTTTTCAGCGAAGCCCCGATTAACGATATGCACAATTACCTCCGCCTTCTTGTCTACCCCCAGGACAGACTTGCCTACGCGGCGCTTCTGCGTTCACCCTTTATGCGCCTCAGTGACGAAGTCCTTGCCGCCGTTCTTTTAAGCGGCCAAACCCTTCCCTTTGACAGTGATCTTGACGATAAAATTCCGCCTTCCGAACTGGAACAGTACCGCGAATGTGGCAGACGCTACCGGGCCATGGCAGAGGCGGCCAAAATCCTCCCGGTAAACGTCCTCGTAGGACGGCTCTGGTATGACGAAGGCTACCGCTATGAGACCCTCTGGTCTCCATCGTCCCAGATTTACGGTGAACTTTTTGACTATTACTTCAAACTTGCCTGTGACAGCGACAGACAGGGAAAAACCCTCGCCGGTTTTATTGACTATATCGAGGACCTCATCAGTAAAGAAGAAAAACCCAACGACCTCTCCCTCGCCGCCGAACAGGGCAGAGGCGTCAGGATACTGACCATTCACAAAAGCAAGGGCCTCGAATTCCCCATAGTGTTTCTCTACAACTGCGCGTCAAATTCCCGGAAAGAAACAAACAGCGGCGCCCTGTGTTTCAGCGAAAAATGGGGACCATGCATTAACTTCCCCCAGGCCGAAGGGCTTCCGCCCGGAGCGGCAGGAAACATTTTTTTCGAACTGCGGAAAACCGAAGAATCAAAAAAAGAAAGCGCCGAACTGAGGCGGCTGCTCTATGTGGCCATGACCAGGGCGGAAAGCGCCCTCTATCTTACCGCCACGCTTCCTCCCAGAACAAAGAAAGAAGAAGAAACAGAAGGCGCCCAGGACAGCGTAGCGTATAACAAAAAAGCCATTATGGCAAGGCTGTCCGGCCTCATGACCAAAAGAGCCGGCAGGACGGACAATTTTCTTGACCTCCTGCTCCCCCCCCTCGTTTCAGGCAGCGCCGGCGAAGGCCGCGTTTTTACGGTAAACGTAATACCCGTAAGGACAAGAACAGAACTTCTTGCCGAAGCGCGAAAGAGAAGCAAGACAGGCCCCCTCCTGTCCATGGTCCTTGCGGCGGAAAAGGCCGCCCCCCTTTACGAAAGCGCGCCCCAGGAAACAGCGGAACCGCATATACCCGGACGGATTCAGGCAAGCAGCCTCCGCGTTCCCATCCCGCCCCCGGAGGAGAACGGCCAGGACGCGACATGGGATGAGACACAGGACTCGACGCAGGACAAGGATGACCTTGAGATAGACCGCCTGCTTGAAAACGCGAAAATCGACGCCGCCGGATTTGGAACCATAGCCCACGCCTTTCTCGAAGCCCGCCTCGACGGAACAAGCCCCGCCATTCCGCCTGACATAGCCTCCCGCCTCAGCGATAAAGAAAACGCCGCCATACAGGCCGCCGCCACCCTCATGGCCGACCGCTTTATGACATCAAACCTGGGCCGCCTCGCCACAGACGCATCCTTTAGAAAAACCGAGTTCCCCTTTCTTACCCGCACCCGGACAAAACCAACCCTCATCATAAGCGGAAAAATCGACATGCTCTTTGAATCAGACGGGACAATACATGTAGTCGATTTTAAAACCGACAAAAAAGAAAATCCCCCCGACCACTACGGCCAGCTTGCGGTATACACCCGCGCCGCCTCCGATATATTCGGCCAACCCGTGCGGACCTGGCTCTACTACCTCCGCCGGGGACACAGCATGGAACTCACCAGCGCCGTCAAAACCATCGACATAGAAACCCTCGCCGAAACGCATATCAGCCATCCCATTCATAACCCGCCTGTTTGATCTGGAGGGGGGCCTGTTTCCTTAACCGCCATAGCGTATAACAACCTGAGCTTCCGGCCCCCCTACGCAGGAGCCAGGCTTTGCCTGTCTCCAGCTACCCCCCCCCCCCCCCCCAATAAGAAGAATAACCACGGACATCACAGACTACACTGACAGCTAAATCGAAAGTTTTATGTTAGTGTCGTTGGTGAGGTTAGTGGTAAAAATTCTTCCTCTTTCCGTGTGGTCTGTGTGGTCCGTGGCTAGTATTTGGTCTGCAAAATTGGTGTCAGTCACCCTTTTTCTTGTCCGTGGTTTTTCTTCCTCTTTATTTAACCGCTAAGTCGCCCAAGTCGAAAAAGTAAAAATCTTTTTCTTTCTGTTCGTGTCGTTGGTGAGGTTAGTGGTAAAATTCTTCTTTTTTCCGTGTGGTCT
>JAIRXO010000054.1 GCA_031268255.1 Spirochaetaceae bacterium | reverse complement strand
GCAAACAGGTTTATAATCGTAAGGATGCAAATTTATGCTGCAATAAATTGAAGGAGTGTTACGATGAAGCGAAAATTTTTGTCTCTTGTTCTTCTTGTTCCCCTGTGCCTGGCTGTCCTGGCATGCGGTTCAAAGTCTTCCAAACAGTTGACCGTATATTCGGCCCTGCCCGACCAGGAAATCCCCGTCTATTTTAACGCCTTTGAGCAGGATACGGGCATACATGTCAACTATGTACGCCTTTCCGCGGGCGAGATGATGGCCCGTATCGCGGCGGAAAAAAACAATCCCCAGGCATCGGTCATGCACGGCGGTTCCAGCGATACCTATGTGGCGGCTGACAAGGAGGGACTGCTTACGCCGTACCAGTCTTCCGAACTGCCCAACATCCCCGCTCAGTACCATGACGCCAGCGGGGTATGGAATCCGATTTATGTAGGCGCCATTGCCTTTGCCTGTAATACGGACTGGTTTAAGGAAAACAACAGGAACCTTCCCACATCCTGGGCGGATTTGATTAAACCCGAATTCAGGGGACAGATTTCCATGGCCCACCCGGCGACATCGGGGACTTCCTATACCATACTTGCCACGCTGATACAGCTTTTTGGCGAAGATGCCGCTTTCAGCTATCTCAGACAGCTCAACGCCAATGTGCGCCAGTACACCAAGGCCGGCGCCGCCCCGCCCCAGGAAGCGGCCTTGGGCGAAGCGGCCGTGGCCATTACCTTTTCCCATGACGGCCTCAAACCAAAAATGGAAGGCTATCCCGTGGAACTGGTATTCCCCTCAGAGGGAACGGGTTATGAGGTAGGCGGCGTCGCCCTCATCAAGAACGGCTTTGCGGAGGAACAGGAAAACGCGAAGCGTTTTATTGACTGGTTCATGAGCGTCCGCTGCCAGGAACTGTACATTGACTCAGGCAGCAACCGCCTGCCGGTTAATACTCAGGCCAGATATACCCCCGGCCTTGTCAGCCTTGACGATCTGCATATCATCAATTACGACGCTGTGTGGGCGGGCCAGAACAAAGCGGACTTCGTGGCGAAATTCGACGCGCAGATAAAGGATCAGTCAGACCTCAAGTAAGGGTTTCCAAGGAGGCATTCATAATGGCAGACATCGCGGCTGAAAAGGCCAAAGACAAAAAGCTCAGCTATCTGTCAGGCCGCAACGATATGACCATGCTGCTCCGTCAGCCGCTGCTGCTCGCGACCATTATTATCATATTTGTCATGCTCCTGATCTTCGTCGTGCTGCCCATTTTCAATGTATTCAAAATGGGTAGTACGGACCGCGATGGCCGTTTTTCCCTTGGCAGTCTTGTCAGCATACTGGCATCCTCTTCGGAACGGCAGACATTCTTTAACAGCATGAAGCTGGGCGTCATAGTCGCGGTTCTCGCCACGCTTTTGGGCTATCTTTTCGCCTTTGCCATAACCAGGACAGAGATGCGGGGCAAGCGTTTTTTCAAGGCCATTGCTACCCTGCCGATTATTTCGCCGCCCTTCATTCTCTCCCTGTCCATTATCTTCCTTTTTGGCCGTCAGGGAATTATCACCCGGGGGCTTTTGGGGATCAGGGATTTTGACATCTACGGGATACACAGCCTCATCGTCGTGCAGTCCCTTTCGTTTTTTCCTGTGGCCTATCTTACCCTGAGCGGCATCCTGGAATCCATCGACGATTCTGTGGAGGATGCCGCGTACAGCCTGGGGGCCACCAGGGGGCATATATTCAGGACCGTTACGCTGCCCCTGTCCCTGCCCGGCATCATCAGCGCCATGCTCCTGGTGTTTATTCAATCTATGGAGGACTTTTCCAATCCGGCGGTTATCGCCGGCGGTTTTTCCACCCTGTCGGTGGAAGCCTACCGCATCATCACCGGCATGTACGACCTGCACCGGGGCTCCATGATGGCCATAGTCCTCCTCCTCCCTACGGTGATCGCCTATCTCCTGCAGAAATACTGGCTGCGCAAAAAAAGTTTTGTTACCGTTACGGGCAAGCCTACCCAGAAACGGCGCAAGCTCCACGAAAAGCATATTGTCTATCCCCTGTTTGCCGCCTGTACCCTGGTCGCTGCCTTTGTAATTCTCCTCTACGGAACCGCCCTGACAGGCGCCCTGGTGAGAACCTGGGGCGTTAATTACGAACTTACTTTAAGCCACTTTGCCTTTGTGTTGTCCATGGGCGGAGACGCCCTGTGGAATTCGGTAAAGCTCGCCATATACGCGGCGCCGATAGGAGGCATACTGGGCATGCTCATAGCCTACATCACCGTCAGGGTGCGCTTTCCGGGGAGGCGGGCCATGGAAGTTATTTCCCTCCTTACCTTTGCCATACCGGGAACGGTACTCGGCATAGGTTATGTGAGTTCCTTTAACCAGCTTCCCCTGCTCTTTACCGGAACGGCTTTTATACTGGTGGCGGCCTTTGTGTTCCGCAATATGCCTGTGGCCATAGAATCGGGGACCACCACGCTGCTTCAGATAGATAAATCCATAGAAGAGGCATCGTCCATTTCCGGCGCGGGCAGCGGTTATTCGTTCCGCCGCATAACACTGCCCCTTTTGCGTAACGCCTTTTTCTCGGGGCTTGTCTACGCCTTTGTGCGGGCCATGACCGCGGTAAGCGCCATTATCTTTCTCGTGTCCCCCAGGTGGCCGCTGGCTACGTCAAAGATATTCTCCCTTTTTGAGGCGTCGCGGTATTCCGACGCGGCGGCCTATGTTACCATTATGATAGGCATTATTCTCGTGGCCATAGGCGTCATCAATCTGTTTGTAAAGATACTCCTCGCCCCGAGGGCCAGGGCCCCCAGGCCCGGGGAAATTCAAAAAGCCTTACAGTCTTTCGCGTTAGCCAATGGAGGTTCCCGGCATGAGTGAAGATACTTTAAACCATGACACCGAAGCGATACGCCAGTTCAGCGGAAAAAGCAGCGGTGTACGTCTCAGGGACATCACGAAAATTTTCCCCACTCCCGAGGGCAGGGGGGAGACAACGGCGGTAAACCACATAAATCTTGACATAGCCGACGGAGAACTGGTAACCCTCCTCGGCCCCTCTGGCTGCGGCAAGACCACGACATTGAGGATGATTTCGGGTTTTGAGTATCCCAGCTCGGGACAGATATTTATAGGCAGCAAGGATGTGGCCAAGGTTCCTCCCAATAAACGGGGCATCTCCATGGTGTTTCAGAGTTACGCCCTCTTCCCCCACATGAGTATCTGGGAGAACATAGCCTACGGCCTCAAGGTACAGCATCTTTCCAGGAATGAGGTACTCTCCCGTACCAAGAAGGCCGTCGATCTCATGCAGCTTGACGGCATGGAAAAACGCTTTCCCAATCAGCTTTCAGGCGGCCAGCAGCAGAGGGTAGCCCTTGCCAGGGCCATAGTCATCGAACCCATGGTACTGCTTTTTGACGAACCCCTTTCAAACCTTGACGCCAAACTCAGGGTGCACATGAGAGACGAACTGCGGTCCCTGCAAAAACGGCTGGGCATCACGAGCCTCTATGTAACCCACGACCAGGCAGAAGCCATGGCCATTTCCGACAGGGTAGTGATAATGAAGGACGGGGACCTTATGCAGATAGGAAGCCCCAGGGAAATATACGAGTACCCGGTCAATAAATTTGTCGCCAATTTTATAGGAACAGCGAACTTTATCCCCGGAACCTACGAAGGCACAGACGGCGGAGGCGCCGCGGTCCGCGTAGCCGGAAAGATTATTAAAGTTCCCAATCCCGGCAAAATTCCGGTTGAACAAGGCGGCCCGTGCTGCCTTGCCTTCAGGCCCGAATCGGTCAAGCTCTCAAAGGACAGCGAAGGCATACCCGGCACGGTAAAGCGGGTTACCTTCTTCGGTTCCAATGTTGAATACGAACTGGACGCCTCGGGGACCACCCTGGTCATCGAAATATACAACCCCCAGCTCTTTGCCAGCTACGGAGAAGGGGAAAAAGTAAACGCTGTTCTTGATAGTGAATGTGTGCGGGTGCTGCCTGACGCGCCCCTGGGAGAGTAGGGGAGTGTTTACTCCCCGCTCACCCGGTTTTGTTTTCAGCCTTATCGAGGAATTTCCTGTTGTTTATGATAAAACGGCCGTGGGTCCCGTCGGCTATAAGCTGGTTCCGTTTTCCGTCTATTTCGTCATAGACCTCGACCTTAAAAACAAGATGCCGTCCGTTATTTTCAATCAGTTCCCCAAAGGCCCTGACCGTCCGGCCCCTGGGACTGGGCGCGCGATGACTGATGTTTACTTCCGTTCCCACCGTAGACCAGCCCTCAGGCAGGAGATCTTTGGCGGCACAGAAACAGGCGCCTTCCAAAAGGGCGACCACGCAGGGGGTGGAATAGATGGGCAGCCCCCCGGAACCCCAGGACGCGGCGGTATTGCTGTCATCAACAACCGAGGATAATTCGCCCCTGAGGCCAAGTTTAAGTATTTCGGTAAAATCCATAATCTACAATATAACAAATTTTTAAGAAAAGGTGAAAGACCAGGCGCTTTAATCAGGATGGCCGGCCCGCGGGGCAGCGGCGAGTTTCTCAAGCAAGGGTTTCGCGTAGTCAAAAAACCCCTTAAATGCCTCGCAGTAACGGTTCAACACCGCTTTGCCCTCAAAAAAAGGTTCCCGGTCACGGCGGCAGCCGCCCCGGCAGAGAGAGAAAACGGCGCATCCGCGGCATTCGGGACTTATATACCGCGACGCATCGAGAAAACTCCGGGCTTTTTCAGTGCCCAGCATCGCCTTAAATGAATGGTTTGTTATGTTCCCCAGTTTCCATTCATCAAGGGCGTAAAAATCACAGGGGTATACCGAACCGTCGGCCTCTACAGTAAAATAAATG
>JAIRXO010000033.1 GCA_031268255.1 Spirochaetaceae bacterium | reverse complement strand
GCTCTTTACGGCCCACATATAGGGATGAAGGAATTTTTCGTCCAGGCCGTCCCCATAGCTTGCCTTCTGGGCGCCGGTCATGATAGCGCATAATTCAGCCGGGCCGATTTCGCCCCGGTCTCTCCGGGCAAAAACTTCTTTTTCAAAATAGAATCTGGAAAGTATATCACAGATAACCTGACAGGAATCCTTGAGGCTGCCTTCTATGAGGCGTATTCTTTCCGCGTCCCCGGCGTCACGCAGGGCCGCCTCAAATACGACCGTTTCGGCAAAGATACTCGCCGTTTCCGCCAGGGTCATGGGATACTGATTCTGGGTACGGGGAAGATCCTTGATGAGTTCGTGATGCCAGGCGTGGCCCAGTTCGTGGGCCGTCGTGGTAACCGAATCAAAGGAACCTTCAAAATTACAGAGTATGCGGGATTCTCCGGCCAGGGGAAAATCAGTGCAGTACGCGCCGCCGACTTTTCCCTTTCTCCTCCGGGCGTCAATCCACGAAAAGGCAAAGGCATGGCGGGCAAATGTTCCCATGCCGGTATCAAAGGAATCAAAACACCGCTCTATAAATTCCCCGCTTTCTTCCCAGGTCCAGCGTTTGATTCCCGGCGCCGGGCCCTCCTTCGCGCCGGAATCCCCGGCACTGTCAAGGGACAGCGGGGCGAAAAGATCAAAAAAGGCGAGGGAATCAAGCCCCAGGAGCTTCGCCTTGCTTTTAAGGTAGCGCCTGAACAGGGGAAGGGAGCTTTCCATCGCCGAAAGGAGGGCGTTAAAGGTGGCGCCCGTTATTCTCGACTGGAAAAGCGATTTTTCCAGAGGCGAGGGCCAGAGCCGCCTTGAGTCAAGGGCAAGAGCCCAGCCTTTGATACCGTTAAGGGATGCGGCCAGGGGCGTTTCCATGGAAGCCCAGGCTTCGAGTTCGGCATGGTAGGCTTTTTCCCGCACGCCGCGCTCGGGATGAAAGGCCATATCCCTGAGGGCGCTTACTGTTTTTGTTTCGCCTGATTCTTTGTCCCAGAGTACACTCAGCGAGGACGAAATGGCGTCATGAAGCCGGGACCAGGCGTCAGCCCCGGAACGGCACAGATCGTTTGCCAGGTCCTCAAGGTCCTCGTCCATTTGGTACCGCGCCCTTTGTATTGCATCCCGGAGAAAAAATTCATCTCCGGCCAGGGGCTCTCCTTCTTCAAGCAGGGAGAGAACCAGGTCCTCTCTTTCGGCCAGGCGCTTCCTGAAAAGAACCAGAGCCCGGTTAAAGGGGAGGACCAGGGTTTCCAGTTCGTTGATTTCGTGTAACGCTCTGGTATCCCCTGTATCGGCGGTATACACCGCCTCGGCATAGGCGCGGAGGTTTTCCGCGATGTCCCCTGTTTCTTTGTAAGCGTCAAGGAGGGCGCGCAGAACAGGAAGCGCCTCTGCCCTGTCCGGGGGAAGGGGTTTGCTGAGAAGGTCCAGAAATTCCCGCGCCCCGCGTCTGAGGCGTTCCTTGTCCCCCGTGCAGGAAGGGTCGTCAAAGGAAGGATATATGGACCTGAGGTCCCAGAGGGGAGGCTCCGAAGCGCCCTGAGGCCCCGGCTCAAAACCAGGCGTCATTGCCGTCGTCCCAGCTTATGATTTCTTCAGGCTTAAAAAAGAGGGGGATTTCCCTTGCCGCGCTTTCCGGGGAATCAGAGGCATGGACCACGTTGAGCCTTGTCTGGCGGGCGTAATCGCCCCGTATGGTTCCCGGCCCGGCGCCGCTTGTCGGCCCTATCATGAGGCGTACCATGGCTATGGCTCCGGGCCCTTCAAGGACAAAGGCAAGTACCGGCCCTGACACCGTATACTCCACCAGTTTTTCGTAAAAATCCCTGCCCTGGTGTTCGGCGTAATGGGCGGCGCACAGGGGCCGGTCTATGGTCATCAATTTAAGGGCCGTTATTTTAAGGCCCTTTCTTTCAAAACGGGTGATAAGTTCTCCCACAATGCGCCGGGACAGCACGCCCGGCTTCAACATAACAAATGTTCTTTCCATATAGAAAAGTATATACCAAAACAGCGGCCAAGTGAATCGTCCGGCCTAGGGGCTGAGTGTTTCCGGGTCATCGTCAGGGAATTCCGTCTCGGAAGGAAGGACATCCTCGCCGGGGTCCCTCGGTTCGGGGACGGAATGGAACACTTCCACAAAGGGTTCAATGCCGTTTATCATTTTGGGCACCGAGAGTATGTACATATCGTCCCGTATGGGGAGTATAAAGGTTCCGGTAAAATCCGGCGTCCCGTCACTGAACGCGATTCTGATCTGGTGTTTTGATCCGGTTACGGTAAAGCGGTCCCTGTCCCCCCGGAAGAATTCCAGAGACCTGCCTGAATCAACCGATACCTGGATAAGATCAGGCGCCCTGGCGATGCCTTCCTGGTTCCGGTTATCCACCAGGAGGGTATGGCCCCGGTTAAAAACAAATATCAGCGCGCCAAGCCCTATCCAGAGGACTGTAATGGCGGCCCGTATTACGAGGCGGCGCTTTGCCAAAAAAATCGTGGTGTCCATGCTTTCCCCTTATTCTCCGCCCGCTTCCACGCCGCCCCGGAGTCCCGCCCGGGCGAATTCGGCGTTTGCCCGTTTGCGCCAGGCATGGAGGACCAGGGCCAGGGCTATGATAGCATAGCTGAAGGCGTCCCTGAAAAATTCGCCTATCTGGGCATCGCCAAAAAGATTGGTTCCCGCCCTGGGGACGACTATGTACATGAGGTGGAGCAGCACGGTGCCGATAAAGACATTCGGTATGGTCGCCTTGCTCACCGAAGCGCCGCCGACGAGTATGGCCGCCGCGGCGAAGAAGCCGGTCTGCTTGTGGGCGTTATAGGTCGCCATGTTCCCCATGTTCTGGAGGAAGATGATCTGGCCTATGCTGGCAAGCACGGTAGAAATGACTATGGCTATGATTCTTGTCCGGTCTACGGGGATACCCGCGGCGTGGGCCACGCCCTGGTTCTGCCCCACGGCCCGCATATCCTGGCCGAGTTTTGTTTTTCTGAACCAGACTATAAAAACGCAGAGGGCGGCGATGACCAGATAATTGGCGACAGGAAGGCTTATGGACCCAAGGCGCAGGGGCAGGAGCCTGTCAAGGGACTGGCGCATAACGTCGAGGTTCAGGGTATTGCGTATGCCGTAGCCCCGGCTCAGGGTAATGTTAAGCGAATGAACGGGGATGATGGGGCCCATAAGGTAGAGGACCACCAGTTGATAAAAGCCGTCCATAAAAAAACCCAGTATATAGCCGGTAACCATTTCCCTGCCTCTGGCGCGGTTTAGAATCTGTCCTGCCAGGGCTCCGAGACAGGCCGCTATGGGCATGCCTATGAGGGAGGCGAAAACAAGGCCGGGTACGCCGATTATGTTCCAGTCAACGGCAAATATAAGGCCGATTTGTCCTGCCATGGCGCCTAATACCATACCGAAGTTAATGCCCATGCCCGCCATAATGGGAAGGATCAGGCTGAATACCAAAAAGCAGTTCCGGCCTATGCGGGTAAATATCTCCTGGGTTATGGAAATAAAGGAAAGGCCCGAAATGGGAATCGCCGTCAGGGTAATGATGACAAAGATAACCACTACGGCGTTATCCGCAAGGAAGCGGAACAGATTGAATGTTTTTTTGGCCTCTTTCATTTGGTCACCTTTGTTCTGCGCGTGAGGGCGTAGATAATCATACCGTTGGATATGAGTATGCGTATAACTTCGGACATATCGGTCCTGAGTATATTGTTGATTACCGACGGGGTCATGGCGAGTATGCTCTGGACAAGGAAAGTTCCTACCACGACATTGAGTATGCCCGCCTTGTTTACCGACGCGCCGCCGAGCAGCACGGCGGCCACTGCCGGAAAGGCCATGTAGAGCGGGGCATTGTAAAGCTGTATAAAACCAAAGCTCTGCTGGTAGGTAAGTATGCCAATAGCGCCGAAAATCGTGGACATGACAACGCTGACGGTTCTCATGTGATTTGCCGAGACGCCGCCGGCCCTGGCAAAATCGGGATTTGATCCTACCGCGGTAAGGGCCGTTCCGGTACGGCTGCGCATAAAGAGCCACATGATAAACGCCATGAGGCCAAAGAACAGTATGCTGCCTGTGGGGAATTCAAAATTGGGCCCTGCCCTGATAACCAGAAAATTGTTCAGTATCTTTGCCCAGTACCCGTCAAGGGTAATGGTGGTCCTTAGGCCCTGGCCGCTGTAGCCCCATACCATAGTAGGATTCCGGTACGGGAGGGCGAGCCACATGATGGCCATAAAGGTTACTATGGAAAACCCCACATACATCGCTATGGTCATTTCCTCGCCCTTGACCTTGTTAAGAAGAAGGCCGTACAGGAGGCCGAAACATATGGCAAAGGGCATACTCA
Source organism: Spirochaetaceae bacterium (assembly GCA_031268255.1). Lineage (GTDB taxonomy): Bacteria > Spirochaetota > Spirochaetia > Treponematales > Breznakiellaceae > JAIRTD01. Next base: position 1,396 of record JAIRXO010000033.1, on the reverse strand, counting down.
AAACCACCGCGCCAAAAAAACCCGCGGCGCCGGTCAAGTGGAATTCCATAGCCAGGGTAGAGCCCAAAAGACCCGCGATGATGCCCACTGGCAGCCCGAAGTTGAGCCCCGCGCCGGCCTGCATCATGGGCACCATGGCCAGGACCATGACCCCGTTCTGGCCAAAACGGACCAGTACATCCTTGAGGGAATTATCCACCCTGACTCCCACAAAGGGAGCGGCGATAAAGAGGGCGACGACAAAGAAAAAAATGATGAGCCTCGGCCACCCAAAGTCGGTGATAAATTCCCTTAGTTTGGCGTTAAAAGTTGTATCACTCATGCTTTTACCCCTGACATGAGAAGCCCGAATTCGGTTATCGGCGCGCGCGGACTCAGTATGCCGGCAATGCGGCCCTCGTCAACAATGGCGACACGGCCGCAGATTGAGCGCAGTTCTTCCAGCTCGCTTGAGACCATGATTATGGTGGTTCCCCTGTCCCGGTTGTAGTGTTTAAGCACATCGAGGACGATTTTCTTCGCGCCTACGTCTATGCCCCGGGTCGGTTCGGAAACAAAAAGGAGCTTGGGGTTGAGGGCAAAGGCCTTGGAAAGGCAGACCTTTTGCTGGTTCCCCCCGGAAAGCTCCTTGGCGGGCTGCTTGCAGCTCGTACACCGTATTTCCAGTTTGGCAATATATTCGTCGGCCAGCTCCCGCATGGCCTTTTCGTCCCTGAGCCTGAAAAGCCCCCCAAAATAGGACTTGAGATAGTCGCCGTGGGTCTGCATGGCGCCAAAGGCTATGTTCCAGTCAAGGCTTTCGTCAAGAAGCAGCCCCACGCCCCGGCGGTCCTCCGAAACAAAGGCCATGCCCGCGTCCAGGGCTGCCTTGGGAGACCCAAGGGGAATGTCTTTACCGTCAAGGACGGCTCTTCCACCGGCGGGGTAAAGCCCCATGATGCCGTTGGGGATTCCCAGCTTGCCCTGACCGGCCAGCCCCCCGATGCCGAAGATTTCTCCTTTCTTTACCGAAAAGGAAACATCCCGCACGGTTTCTCCGGGCATATCCACCCACAGATGTTCCACAAGCAGGGTGGCCTCAGAAGAAGTCTCCACCGCCGCCGCGGCAGGGGTCTGGTCCAGTTCCCTGCCGACCATCCAGGAGGCAATATCAGCGACTTTAAGATTGTCGTTGGCAATATCCCTGATGATGCGTCCGTCCCTGAGTACCACGACCCGGTCGGCTATCCCGCTTATCTCCTGCAGTCTGTGGGAAATAAAGATAATCGCTATACCTTCGGCGGCAAGCCGCCTGAGGGCCGCAAGCAGTATATCCGCCTCGCTTTCGGTAAGGACCGCTGTCGGTTCGTCAAGAACAAGGAGCTTTACCTCGTCCCGGTCTATTTCCCTGGCTATT
>JAIRXO010000028.1 GCA_031268255.1 Spirochaetaceae bacterium | reverse complement strand
ATTTCAGCGGACGACGGGAGTCGAACCCGCGTCACAAGCTTGGGAAGCTTGGATAATACCGTTATATGACGTCCGCTTTTTACTATATAAGACACCGCAATTCCGCAGCCGTCAAACCGAAGGTTCGTTGGCGAACAAGTCCACTATACCCGGAATGTGTGTTCTTGTCAATGTTATGCCGGATAATTGAGCCGTTCCGGGCCGGCGTTTTTAAGGAAGCCGGCATAGCGGCGCATTTCCCATTTGGCCATGTTGAGGTTCTGCTCGGACCAGTTGCCGCATTCGGCGGCGCTGGCGCCGGGTATGGGGCCTTCAAAGGCGAGTATCCAGGCGGCCATTTCGTCCAAGAGGGGGAGTATGTCCCTGGAAGCAAGGCTGCCTTCGGCGATGAGGTAAAAGCCGGTGCGGCAGCCCATGGGGCCAAAGTACACAATGCGGTTTCCCCATGCTGTGTGGGACCTCAGGAAAGTCGCGCCAAGGTGTTCCAGGGTATGGAGGGCGGGCATGTCTATCACCGGTTCCTGGTTTGGCTGTTTGAAGCGGAGGTCAAAGGTGGTGAGTACTGTCTGGCCAAAACGGTCCTGGCGGGACACATAGAGCCCCGGAAGGAGCCGCAGATGATCAACCTGAAAACTTGCAATCTTTTCCATAGTTATACCTCATATTCCCTTATGATACGGCAGACTATCTGCCCTGAGTGCGTTGACGCCGCCGGAAGAAATTCGTCAAAGGTTACCGGCGATTCGGCGCCGGCTATGTCCGAAAGGGCCCTGATGATAAGAAAGGGGACGGCAAAAAGAAAACAGGCATGGGCTACGGCGGCGCCTTCCATCTCCACGGCCTTTACCTGGGGGAAGAGTTTTCGCACCGCGTTGATGCGCCCGCTCTCGTACATAAATACGTCTCCCGATGCGATAACGCCTCTGGTGCCGTTAAATCCCCGGGGCAGAATTTCCTCGGCTTTGAGTTCCACCACGGCCCGTTCCGCCCTGAGTATGAGGTCCTCCTTGACCGGGAACACGGCGGGGCAGCCGGGGAGCTGGCCGGGGACATACTTAAAGCCGGTGAGGTCAACATCGTGGTAGAGCAGTCCTGTTGAAATAACGGCGTCGCCGAATTTGAGGGCGGGGTCTATGCCGCCTGCCGAACCTGTATTGATAACCAGGTCGGGGCGATACTCCCGGATGAGAAAGGCGGTCCCCAGGGCGGCGTTTACCTTGCCTATGCCGCAGCGCAGCAGTACAGCCTCCCTGCCTTCAAGCTCGCCTGAGATAAATTCAAAAGGGCCCACGGCTCTGGTCTGGGTATATTTCATGAGGGAGCGAAGCATCTTTACTTCGTCCTCCATAGCGCCTATCACGCCTATCATAGTGCGGCTCCTTTTGGTTCATCCCCGGATGCCGTTTGCAAGGCGCCGGTGGATTTTTCCTGTCTGCCCTTTGTCTGTTCAAGCCTGAAAAGCAGTCCCGTGCCCCAGACAGTACAGCGGTTCCGGCCCCGCTCTTTGGAAAGGTAGAGAGCCTCATCGGCCCGCTTGATAATTTCATCGGGGAATGATCGGTCGTTCTCGTTAAAGGTAACTACGCCTATACTGACTGTAACCGTGGGCAGGGGAGGCGACCAGGAAATGGTCATCTCCGCAATCTGGGTCCGCAGCCTTTCGGCCACGAGCCAGGCAGTGTCCTTGTCGGTATCGGGAAGCAGTACGGTAAATTCCTCGCCGCCGAAACGGGAGGGTATATCTTCGGTACGGACGCAGGTTTTGAGGGTCAGGGCTATGGCCTCAAGCACCTTGTCGCCGGCAAGGTGTCCGTAGTTGTCGTTAAAATTCTTGAACTTGTCCACGTCAAGCACCATGAGGGACGCGGGTTTTTTAAAACGCTTTATCCTTGCCAGTTCTTCGTTGAGGCGGCTCATAAAGAAGCCGTGGTTAAAAAGGCCGGTCTTTACGTCCCGCACCGAATATTCATAGTGGAGATGGTTCTGTATGGCCTGGGCGACAAAGGACATGAGCTGGGTGAGGTAATTCAACTCCTGGGTATTGTACTTGTCCCCCAGGATTTTTGAACCGATGAGGATGAGGCTGTAGAGGCCCGACGGCCCGATTATGGGAACCACCAGTTCGGGATGAAGATCGTCCATGACTCTGACCGCTGCCTTGTCCTCCATACGTTCAAGGAGCAGATCATAGCTTATGGGTTTTTTATACTCCTGAAAAAAAGTCTCAAAGGGGGCTATGCTTTCAATGTCAAGCGAAAGGTCTATCATCTTGTAGTTTTTGTAGCCCTTGGTGGTAATGGTCTCTTTGTTCTGAAGGGGCTTGAGTATAAAAAAGATAAACGAAGGCAAAAAATGATCCGATATCTGCCAGACGGTAGCGTCCATGATATCGTCTATGGTGGTGCGGTTAAAAATATCCGACGCGCTGTTGAGGATATTTTTGTATCCCCGTATTTCATTATTCAGGCTGTCGATATAACGGAAAATTCCTATTTCCCGCAGAAGCCCGTACTGTTCCAGGACTTTGGGATTGGATAGGAAATCATCTTCAGTATCTGCGTTCATTATGTTGTTGAATACCGGTCCGTAACCTGTCTGCGCCAATCTGAACGGATATTTTGATCCTCCCACTGGAGTATTTTTTTAATTTGAAAATTCCTGCGGTCCTGGGGATTACTGTAGTGGACTACGCCAAAACGGCCTCCGCCTATGTAGCTCATTTCGTCGCCTTCTTCGAGAGTTTCACGCTCACCCAGAGCGCCGAGTATACATTCAAAGTGGGCGGGCGTCCCTGACGCCTTGTCGGCAAGCGCCGCCGCCAAATCCTTTATGGGCCGGCCACAGAGCGGACATTCCGGTTCAGGAAGCGGCTCCTGGCTTACCTTGGGGGCCGTCCATTTGGGCCTGTCCACCAGGACCCCCCGGTTTTTGTCAAAACGGGGTTTCCCTCCCCTTTTTCCGTCTTTCTGCCAGGAATCGGAACTTCCTGTCAGGGACCGGAGGTCCATGCTTTCCCCGGCGTTTCCGGGAAAATTTCCCGTGGACGCGGGCGGGGAATTCCCCCTGTCCCGGTTTCTGAAAGGACGGCGGCGTCCCCTTCCGCTGCTACTCATTATACGGTACCCCCTCGCCTCCCGCGGGGTTTCCGGCAAAGCCCGCCCCCGCGCTACCATGGACAATTTCGTTGCTTATTATCTGGGCAATACGATGAATCGCCTGGTCTAAATATTCCTTATTATCCACCAGTTTGCGTAATTTTTCAATTCGTGATTCATCGCATTGTTCCGGGAGGGGAAACGCCATAACTACTCCAGAAAAGCCGATTCGATATGCTTTATGTCCAAAATATCCAGAAACAGGACATCAAAACGTACTTCCATACCATTATATTCTCGATGGGAAGCCAGAAAATACTTAGCGGTTTCAATGATGCGTCTTTGTTTTTTCCGGTCTATACCCTGTTCCAGATCAGAAAAGTCCAGGGCCGGCCAGGTTTTAACCTCGGCAAACACCAGGGTTTCGCCGTCAAGGGCAATGATATCGATTTCGCCGGTCCTGGTACGGTAGTTTTGGGCCAGAATTCGCAGGCCCTTGTCGCGGAGAAAGCGCCCCGCCCGCTCTTCGCCCTCTCTGCCCCTTGCCTGACGCCCCGCTTTGCCGGACATTTATTTCTTCTTGTTGAGTTCCCGGGGGTCCAGGGCCTTGGCAATAAAAAGGCTCTTTTCGGTCAGGAGTTCGATAATATCGCCTTCATCCTGTTTGAAAACCTTGCCGAATTCATCAATAAGTATGCGTATATTGGGCCGCAGGGGGGCGTCGCCCCTGACCTCCACCACCCTGGCTATGGCTCCGTTATTGAGGAGTATGATGGAACCTATGGGGTAAATTCCCATAGTTTGAATAAAGGCTTTAAGCACGTCAGGATCAAAGCGGCGGGAATTGTCGGAAAGCAGGTTTTTCATTGCCTGATAGCCCATCATGGAGTTGCGGTAGGGCTTCTCGCTCACCATTGCCTCAAAAGCGTCGGCCACCGAAACAATGCGGGCGCCTAAATCTATGGCGGCCCCCGAAATCCGCCGGGGATAGCCCTCGCCGTCCCAGCGTTCGTGATGCTGAAGGGCCACGGCGCCTACATCTTCGGGGTAAAGCAGTTCCTTGCAGATGATCTTGTAGGTATACAGGGGATGGGCCTGCATACGCTGAACCTCGGCGGCGCTCAGGCCGCCCTTCTTTTCCGTGATTTCCTTGGGCAGCCGCAGCATGCCCGCGTCGTGGAGCAGGGCGCCGGTGGTGATCTGCATGACCCTGTGGTTGGGGAGCTTCATCTCCAGCGCGATGAGGGCGGTCAATATGGCGGTGTTGACCGAACTCTTGGCCAGTTCGCGGCCCGAAACTTCGCCGCCCAGGATAAAGCCGATAATCTGGTCCCGCTGTTCCCTGACAACATGGAGCAGGCTGCCGGTAATATTGTCGATGGACCTGACTTCTATGGATACGCCCGCGCCTATATTGTTGAATACCTCATCCAGTTTGGAGATGATATCCGTATAGGCCCTGTAGGCCCCGGAATTCTCTTTTACATCGGTGAGTGAAAGAAGGCCGCCTGATTTTTGCTCTTTGTCTTTTTTCGCTTCGTCTGAGTCCTTTCCCGGACCCTGTTCTTTCGCGGCGATCATCTGGCCGTCGGTAGTAACTGAATCAACGCCCCAGGACGTAAGACGCTCCAGGTCTTTTTTGCGAATGGCTATCCCCGCCGGTACAAGAATGTTGTTTCCTTCGATATAAACAGGTTCGGTGAACGATAATCCCGCCCTAAGGGATTTTACCGGAATCTTTTTCATTTTTTTCCTCTGTAAGCACAAAGGCCAGGATCCTGGCAACGAGTTCCCAGCATTGCTCTGGTATATAATCGCCCACTTTTACCTGAGAATCAAGTAGCGCCGACAGGGCCGCGTCCTCGACTATGTCTATACCCGCTTCGCGCGCCAGGGCGATGATGCGTTCCGCTTCCCGGCCCCTGCCCTTGGCCAAAAGCTCAGGCGCCGCTTTTCCGGGCCGGTACGCAAGGGCCGCGGCCCGCCTGTTTTTAAGACCGGCCATCAGACTTCCTCATCTACCCCAAGGGGAAGCCCGGCCTCTCCGTCAAAGGCAGACGGGCCGGCCTCGAAAATCCTGACGCTCCCCGCCGCGAGAATCCCGCCAAGTTCCTTTTCGAGCCTCTTTTGTTCTGTTTTGGAAGGAAGGGGGTCAAGGTAAAGCCTCAGCCCGCCTCCCTCCCCCGGTTTATCCAGCACAAAAAGCCGGCGGCTCTTGGCGGTACGAATATCCACGGCAAGACGCGCTGCCTTGAGGGGGAGGCTGCCCTGGTTTTCCAGCAGCAGGCGGAGGGTAATATCAAAATCAAGGCCGTCAGCGGAACAGCGTAAGGGGAAAACCATCCAGAAAGCGCCGTTTCTTCCGGGGAGACGGTTAAGAAGGGTCCACCGGGTGTCGATTTCCCCGGAGAGGGCCTTTATTTCTCCGGCAAGGGCCGGAATATCCCCGGAGGCGCTCAGAGTCTTTCGCGTGCCGGATTCCTGTCCGGCGGACTCCTTCCCGCCGGATTCCTGGCCGCCGGGCTCCTGGCCGGAGAAGCCCCGCCCGTCTCCGCCTGAATCTCCCGCCGCGGGGTCTATGGCCGAGGCATAGGCTGAGAGGGTTTCATCATCCAGGACAACGCCCTTACTGTCCGCGGCGGCGGCGGCCAGTGCACGGCCCGCCGGGGCGGGGCGGTCCAACTGCTTCCTGATTTTGGCAAGTCTTGCCGGGTCCATGGGCAGGGAAAAATACTTGAACGAGCTTATGAGGAAACTTGAAAGGCTGTCCAGGGGGAGGCCGAGGGAAAGGATCAGGGTACGGAGAGACTGGGCCGCGGATGCCGGTGCGCCGGATGGCGACCGCGCGCCTGACAGCGCGGCGGCTGACAGCGCGGCGGTTGACGGCGCTACGGCGCGACCGGCAGATGACATAGCCGGCGCTGTTTTAACTGCCCTGGCCGTAGATACGGCGGTTCTTGAGGACGCCCCGGACGCCGCTTTTTTTGCGGATGCCGCGGCCTTTGCGGATATATTGTGCAAAGGATTTCCGGCTGTCCGGTTTTCCGCGCGGACAGTCTGCTTTCCGGGCCGGGCCTCCGAAGTACGGGATACGGCCCCGGATACCTGGAAAACCTTGGACCCCACCCGCTTAACTCTTGGGGGTATTGGCTCCCGCGGCGGAGCGGGCTTTGGCGGCCTTGGCCTGCTTGGTAAGCACCAGTTCCTTGATTTTGGCGGCCTTGCCCACCTTGCCCCGGATGTAGTACAGCTTGGCCCGCCTGACCTTACCGGGACGCACCACCTCTATTTTGGCGAGGCGGGGAGAATGAATGGGAAAAACCCGCTCCACGCCGACGCCGTAGGAATTCTTGCGTACCGTAAAAGTCCTGCCCACCCGGCCATTCTTCATGGCGATCACCAGGCCCTCATAAATCTGGATACGCTCGGTCTTGCCTTCAACAATCTTGAAATGCACTTTAACCGTATCGCCGACCTTGAAATCATCGATGGTTTCTTTCATCTGGGAGGCTTCAATAGCCCGTATCTCATTCATGCTTCCCCCTCGGAATGACCCGCTTTTTCGGGTTCGTCCTGTAATTCCTCTATAAGCGCGCGGGTTTCCTGGTCAAAAATTCCCGCCTCAAGACCCTTGCGGATCAAATCGGGCCTGACCTTTAGGGTTTTTTCCACCCTTTTGCGGAGCCGCCATCGCCTGATATGTTCATGATGCCCTGAAAGCAAAAGTTCAGGGACTGTTATAGTAGCATATTTTTCAGGCCGTGTATACTGGGGATACTCCAATAAACCCCCGGAAAAGCTCTCTTCGGCAAGGGAACCGGGGGTAATGACCGCTTCAAGCAGACGGTATGTAGCGTCGATTACGGTCAGGGCAGCTACTTCGCCGGAAGAAAGTACAGACTCCCCTACCGAAAGCTCCTCGTCAACAAAGCTGTCTATGATGCGCTGGTCTATACCCTCGTACCTGCCGCAGATAAGCACCAATTCGTCCTCCCCGGCAAGCTCCCTGGCCAGGGCCTGGTCAAAGGGCCTGCCCCCGGGAGAAAGGTAAAGCACCCGTTTACGCCGCGAAGGGGCCGGAGGGCCCTCTGGCGGGGACAGAGCTTCGCCTGATTCCTGTCCGGCGTCAAGCCGGTTTACGGCGCCGGCTGATTTCAGGGCCAGACCAAGAGGTTC
>JAIRXO010000021.1 GCA_031268255.1 Spirochaetaceae bacterium | reverse complement strand
GGCGGCCTTCTTTTTTTATATTTTTCAGATGCTTCCTTTTATTATTTTTATCAACTATTCTCACAAAATCTTAGGGATAATACGCAAGGAAATCGCCCTTAACGCCTAGAAACGGCATTATCCATCTGGGGGGTAGGCGCAAACCGTGTTTGCGCCGTAGGGGGGCCGGAAGCTCAGGTCCTTATACGAAACGGCGGTGGGGAAACAGGCCCCCCTTATAAGGGGACCCTTATATGGTTAAACGGGAGTCCGCGGCGGGTTTGACAGAAAGCGTCCTTTTTCGTACTCTAGTGGTATGTATGTATCCGTAGCCGTTGATCCTGGTTCCGAAGAGCGGGCGAAGGAACTTGCCAGCCTTCTGGGGGAGTACGGGTTTGAAAAAGTGCAGAGGGGGCTGTGGGAATCCACGGTGGTTTCCCCTTCTACTTTGACCAGGATAAAACGGGATATGGACCGTCTGACCGACGCCTTTGACCGGGTGAGGTTCTTTCAGTACCCTCTGGAAGGAACGCTGGTGCTTTCCAGCCTGAGGGACAAAAAGTGGCGCCGTCTTGTGGCAAGGGGCGGGGAAGAAGGCGCCGTGGTCAAGAGGCCGGCGGTAAAAGAAGCGTCCGGGAATCCCCGTAAATCAACGCTTGTCAAAACAATCAGGAAGAAGTAATGGTACTATCAGAATTAAGCCTTTCGATTAGAGACCTCAAGGCAAGAATCTACGAAACCTGGGGGCGTCTTTGAGGACGCTCAATTTGGTGAGAAAATAGCCGCCCTGGAGGCCAGAACCTGCGAAAGTGATTTCTGGAATGACGGGCAGGGCGCCGAAAAGACCATGGCCGAACTCAAGTCCATCAAGGCCCGTTATGAGCCCTGGAGGGCTCTGGTAGGGGGCATAGATGATCTGGAAGTGCTTTGCGAGCTTGCCGAGGAGGAGCGCGAAGAGGGGGAGGCCCGGGGAATAGAGGTTTCGCTTGGGGAACTGGAGGCGAAATACGAAAAACAGAATCTCCTTGAGCTTATGTCGGGCGAGGTTGACCAGAACGGCTGTTTTCTTACCATACATTCAGGCGCGGGGGGAACCGAGGCCTGTGACTGGGCGGGTATGCTTTTCCGCATGTACCTGCGCTGGGCCGAGCGCAGGGCTTATGCGATAACGGAAGTTGACCGCCTGGAGGCCGAGGGGGGCATCAAGTCGGCCACGGTACGCATAGACGGGGACTACGCCTACGGTTACCTCAAGGGCGAATCGGGGGTACACCGCCTGGTGCGTATTTCTCCCTTTGATTCCAACGCCCGGCGGCATACTTCTTTTGCCTCGGCCTATGTGTTTCCCGTTATTGACGATTCGGTGGAAGTGGACATACGCAGCGAGGATCTCCGGGTGGATACTTACCGTTCTGGCGGCGCCGGGGGCCAGCATGTCAACAAGACGGACAGCGCCGTGCGCTTTACCCACCTGCCTACAGGCATTGTGGTGGCCTGCCAGAGCGAACGGAGCCAGACCATGAACCGCGCCACGGCGATGAGCATGCTCAAGGCGCGGCTCTACGAATACTACAGGCAGGAAAAGGAAAAAGAAAACGAACGCTTTGCCCAGGAAAAAAAGGATATTTCCTGGGGAAACCAGATACGCTCCTATGTATTCCAGCCTTATACCCTGGTCAAGGATTACCGTACCAAGGCAGAGACAGGAAACATTCAGGCGGTCATGGACGGGGACATTGATCCCTTTATCGAGGAGTACCTGCGTTTTGCCTGGAAACACAAAGACGCGTAAGCTGTTATGCGCCATTCTACTTAGTGTTGTTCTCTCCCCCCTGTCCGGCCTGGCCAAGGCCGAGGAGGCGGAAAAGCCCGTGCTTAACACCGAATGGACCATGACCGTTACCGCCTTTGATACATCGGCCCTTCCCCCTTCACAGACAGTCATCGGCGAACTCATTATACGGGAGCTTGTCAATTCGCTGCGAAAGGTGCAGTTCCATGTACGGTCCGGGGAGGAGATTGATTTTTACCGGGATTATGAGCAGAACAGGGCGGTCAAGGCCGCCGCGTCTGCCCTTGAGGCAAAGCAGAAAAGCAGGGATGATCTTCTTTTCAGGGGAGACCGGCGCTGGAAGTACCGCAAGGAACTGCGTACCATAGACAGCGACATAACCAGGCTGGAAGAAGCACTCCGCACGGTAGAAGCGGACACCCCCCTCATAGAACCGAGGCCGGTATTTACGCTCGCGGCGGAAACCATGCCGCCGCCGCCTGAACCGGGCAGGGAATACGCCTTCTGCCGGACCCAGAGAGCCGACGCCTTTCTTTCCGGTTCCATTTCTGAATATCATGGCCGCATATATGTTTCCCTGAAAATCTACACCCTCTACGCCCGGCGCTATGTCTACGAGGATTTTTCCCTTTTTTCCGCCGGGGACAGGGAGGCCTCTGTTTCGGCCCTCGCTCTTTCCCTTGGTTCCCTTGCCGCCGGAACAGGGCCCGTACAGGTGGCGGTGAAAGCCGATCCCGCCTCGGCCTCAGTTACCGTTGATAATTCCCTGGCCGGCAAGGGCGGTGAATTCAATCTGGAACTCTTTCCCGGCGAGTATTCCGTAGACGCCTACAGCGCCGGATACCAGGACGAGTCGGCTGTGCTGGTACTTGATCCCGGAGACATAGCCGAACTGTATATCAACCTTAACCCCCTCTTTACGAGAACCATTGAGATACAGAGCGATGAGGAAGAGGCCCTTGTGTATCTTGGCTCCCTGTATATCGGAAAGACGCCTTTGAGTTTTGAAGCGCCGGCCTATGTAAGCCAGTATGTGATGGTGGAAAATCCCGGCGCTGAACAGGCCAGGGTTGTATTTCAGGACTATGAGGGAGTGATGGCAGTCCATCCTCTGCCGGTAGAGGCGCCTGAGTCAAAGAGCGTAAATAACCTGCGCCGTAAATTCTACGGCGCTTTTGGCCGTTTCTGGATTTCCCTTTCTCTGGCCGTGCTGGTTACCGGCCTAAGGAATGCCTATGTTACAGGCTATAACGGGTCCGGGAATACCTCCCTCTACAATTCGGCGACAAGCTATGACCTGGCAAGCAACATTGCCTGGGGAGCCATGGGGTTCTTTCTGACCGAATCCGTAGTGCGCTATGTAATTTATACTGGTTCGTCAGACAGGCCCCCGGTCCAGTTGGTGCGTCAATGAGCAAACCAGGTTTTGGGGAAAGGATAAAAAATTTTTTCGGTCTTGGCCGCTCAAACCAGGACGGCTTTTTTGAGGATTTGGCGGATCTTCTTGTTGAAGGGGATTTTGGCGCCGCCGAGGCATTTAAGACCGTAGACGCCCTTGAGGAGGACTGCAAAAAAAATCATATCACCGCCCCCGAAGAAATACGGGAACGCCTTGCCCTTCTTCTTGAGGCCATGCTCCTCAGCCCGGTCCGGGAAGAAAAAAGCACTGTCATACTGCTGCTCGGGGTAAACGGGGTGGGCAAGACCACCAGCGCGGCCAAGCTCGCCGGTTATTATGCGGAACAGGGCCGCCGTCCCATACTCGCCGCCGCGGATACATTCAGGGCCGCCGCGGCAGACCAGCTTAAAATACACGGCGAAAGGCTTTCGGTACGGGTGGTGGCCCATAAACAGGGAGGCGATCCGGCGGCGGTACTATACGACGCCCTGGAAGCGGCCCGTGCAGGCGGCGGCGACCTCGTCATAGCTGATACGGCCGGGAGAATGCATACCAAGAGCGCCCTTGTTGAGGAACTGAGGAAAATAGACCGGGTGGTCGCCTCGCGGTCAGGAG
>JAIRXO010000016.1 GCA_031268255.1 Spirochaetaceae bacterium | reverse complement strand
GTGGTAAACGGTTCTTGACTAGCAAAGAACGATGGCATACAGTATTAAAGAAGAGGAGCGTACCGTATGATTGCAAAGAGTGATATGCCCAGCATAAATGCCAAAGAACCCGACGGAATAAAACCGGACGGCGGTTCTTACCGGGTGCTCATCGTCGATGATTCAATGTTTATCGCCAAGCAACTGGGGCAGGTATTTACGTCAGAAAGTTTTGAAGTGGCCGCTACGGCTGCCGACGGCGCCCAGGGGGTAGAAAAGTATAAGGAGTTGTACCCCAATATAGACTTGGTGACTATGGACATCACCATGCCTGTTATGGACGGGGTTACTGCCCTCGAAAAAATTCTTGAATTTGACAAAGAGGCCATTGTTATCATGGTCAGCGCCCTGGGCAAAGAAGATGTGGTCAAAAAGTCGCTGCTCCTGGGGGCAAAGAGCTATATTGTAAAACCCCTGGACCGGAAAAAGGTCCTTGAAAGGGTCGTTTCGGTCTTAAAACGCTAAGGTACATTTGTTTTTGATGCCGGCAGTATAAGGAACTTCTGTTTTGCGGGCCCCGCCAGGCGGGGCTGTTGTTTTATAAGAAGGAAGCAAAGGCCATGATACATACCATCGCGGAGGGCGTGTACTGTGTTCACGCCGATATTCAAACCGGCGAACTTTTTGAGGGAATATGGCCCGTGCCCCGGGGCGTTTCGCTTAACACCTACCTTGTCAGGGGAAAAAAGACGGCCCTTATAGACCTGGTCCGGGACTGGACAGGAGCGCCCCGGCAGCTTGAGGAAAAACTTTCCGAACTGGGAAGCTCCTTTGCAGATATTGACTACCTCATCCTCAATCATCTTGAACCTGACCACACCGGCTGGCTGAAAGAATTTTTCCGCCTCAATACCAGGGCGGAAATACTGGCGACATCCAAGGGCATAAAGCTCGTTACGGCTTTTTACGGAATCACCGAAAGGCTTAGGGAGGTGCGGGACGGGGACAGCCTTGATCTGGGCGGGGGAAAAACGCTCCGTTTTATCGAGACACCCAATATACACTGGCCTGAGACCATGATGAGCTACGAAGAAGATTCGGGCACCCTTTTTTCCTGCGACGCCTTTGGTTCCTTTGGCGCTCTGGGGGACAGGGTCTTTGACGGCCAGTTAAGCCCCGAAGAACACGCCTTCTTTGAAAAGGAGACGCTGCGCTATTATTCAAATATAGTCGCGTCCTTTTCGTCCTTTGTGGAAAAGGGCATACAGAAAATAAAAGAGAAAAATCACAGCATACGATGCGTTGCCCCAAGCCACGGTCCTGTATGGAAAAAGAACCCCGAAGCCATCATTACGCGCTACCTTCGCTACGCGGCCTATGCCAGGGGAAAGACCGAACAAGAAATATGCGTCATCTGGGGTTCCATGTACGGTAATACCAGGGCGGGAGTGGACGCGGTGATACGGGGCATAGAAGCCGAGGGCGTTCCCCATACCATACACCGTGTTCCCGATGAGGACGTATCCTATGTGCTTGCCGATGCCTACAAGAGTTCCGGTCTTGTCATTGCCATGCCCACTTACGAATACGCTGTATTCCCCCCTGTGGCCTATGTCCTTGACATATTCCGCCGCAAGCACATCATGGGCAAGACCGTGCTCCGCATAGGGTCCTGGGGCTGGGCCGGCGGCGCGAAAAGGGAATACGACGCGGCAATCGAAAAACTTTCCTGGACGAGCCTGGATTCCCTGGAATGGCAGGCTTACCCAAACGGGGAAACCCTGGCTCTCCTTGAGGCGGGAGGCAGGGAGCTTGCCCGCCGTATCAGGGAATCACTGCCGTGCGCGTAATCATCAAAAAAAATTACGAAGAACTGTGCCTCAGAACCGCCCGGCATATCGCGATGAGGATACGCGCCTTTGCGCCTGAAGCGGAAAGGCCCTTTGTACTCGGCCTTCCTACGGGCGACAGCCCCCTGGGTGTTTACCGCGAACTCATACGGCTTCACCGGAGCGGGGGGCTTTCCTTTGCCCATGTCGTTACTTTCAACATGGATGAATACGCCGGCCTCGGAGAGGACCACCCGCAGAGCTACCACGCCTTTATGAAAAATAATTTTTTCCGTCACATTGATATCCGGGCCGAAAACACCCATATCCTTGACGGCCTCGCCGCCGGCCTTGACGCTGAATGTGCCTCATTCGAACAAAAAATTCTCGACTCAGGCGGCATACGGCTCTTTCTCGGCGGTGTCGGCGAAGACGGCCACATAGCGTTTAACGAACCTTTTTCTTCCCTGAACTCACGGACCAGGGTCAAGACCCTCACCATGAACACCAGAAACGCCAACGCCCGCTTTTTCGGCGGCGACGTTTCCAGGGTGCCTGAGAGGGCCCTTACGGTGGGCATAGGGACCATCATGGATGCCGAAGAAGTCATTATCATCGCGTCTGGAAAGAACAAGGCCCAGGCCCTGCGCCTTGGCATAGAAGGGGCGGTGAGCCACGCCTGCCCCCTCTCGGCGCTCCAGCTCCACCGCCGGGGCATACTGATCTGCGACGAAGAAGCCTCAGGCGCGCTTAATGACGAAACCCGGCAATACTTTACGGACCTTGAAGCACTGGAAGCGGCGGAGACAGCCCTGTCCTAAAACGGCCGGATTTTTTTCTTAAAAAACAACCACGTTCCAAAAGATATTCCAAGTTACCACACAGATTTTGATTGATACGCGGAACGCTTTATGCAAGGATAAAGCTGCATCATAACGATAAGGAGCATTCGTCACATGAAAATAGGGAAAAAATTAATGCTGATGATCATCAGCCTCAACCTTGCCGGTACAGGTATTCTGGTAGGAAACATACTGAGTACCGCCAAGAATGAAATATCCAGCCTTATTACCAGGGCAATCACCAATCTGGCAAACGAGAACGCCAATGAGGTTAGAAACTGGTTTGGAAAGTACTTGAGCATGACACAGAGCCTTGCCCAATTCATGGAAACATATAAGGATATAGATCCTGCCATGCGGCGCCCGCTTTTTAATCTTTTAATACGGACAATGGCGGAAAAAAACCCCGAGGCCTCGGCTGTCGCGACCTGCTGGGAACCCAATGCCCTTGACGGAATGGACGCGTTATACGCCAACACCGCCGGAACCGACGAGACAGGCAGATTTATTCCCTACTGGAACAATACAGCCAAGGGCCTGTCCCTGACCAACCTTGAGTATTACGAAACGCCCGGCGTCGGAGACTATTACCTCATCGCCAAGAATACCGGACACGAAAGCCTGATAGACCCCATCTGGTACACCATCGAAGGGCAGAAACGGCTGTTGGCCAGCGTAACATATCCTATTAAAGATAACGGCCGCTTTGCCGGCGCGATGATGATTGATATTGATGTATCCGTTATTCAGGATATGGTACAGAAGATAGACCCTTACGAAGGCAGCGTCGCGGCGGTATTCAGCCACGGAGGGATAGTAAGCGGTCATTATGATCCGTCACGGCTGGGGAAGCCCATGTCCGAAACCGAGAAAGACACCGCCGGTCCCTATTTGAAGGAACTGGAAGAGGCCATACGGACAGGCAAAGAATATATATTCGCCAACACCATTCCCGGACTGGGGAAAATGCTGTTTTTCTGCGTTCCCCTTACCATAGGGCAGACACAGACACCCTGGTCCCTGCTTATAGGAATCCCCTTTCATATTATCAACGCCCCCATCTACCACATGCTCCTGTCAAGTTCCATTATAGGCGGCATCATGATCCTTTTGATCATAGCAGGAGCCTTTCTCATGGCCCGTTCAATCAGCAGACCCCTTACCCGCATGGTAACAGTACTCAAGACCGTAGGAGAAGGGGACCTGACCACGCACCTTGACATAAAGAGCAAAGACGAAATAGGAACCATGACCGCTTCGTTTAATATTACCATAGACAATATACGCAGCCTCATCCTGACAATAAAAGACAAGGCGGCATCCCTGTCCCGGATAGGGACTACGCTGTCTACCAATATGACCGAAACCGCGGCGGCTATTAACGAAATAACAGCTAACATAAAAAACCTGAAAACCCAGGCAGCTAAACAAAGCTCCGGCGTCAACGAATCGGGAATCGCCATGCAAAAAATTATCACAAACATCAACGAACTGAATAACGAAATCGACAAACAGGCGGTAAGCGTTTCCCAGTCATCGTCAGCCATAGAAGAGGTGCTTGCCAACATCCAGTCTGTTACCCATACCCTGATTGACAACTCCACCAATGTAAAAAACCTGTCCGACGCCTCGGAAATCGGCCGTTCGGGACTTCAGGCAGTCGCCGCCGACATACAGGAAATCGCCCATGAGTCGGAAGGACTTTTGGAAATCAACGGAGTCATGGAAAACATCGCGAGCCAGACAAACCTCCTCTCCATGAACGCCGCCATAGAAGCCGCCCATGCCGGAGAAGCGGGACGGGGCTTCGCGGTAGTAGCCGACGAAATCCGTAAACTCGCCGAGTCATCGGGAGAACAATCAAAAACCATCAGCGCGGTACTCAAAAAGATAAAAGATTCCATCGATAAAATCACCAGTTCTACCGGCGCGGTGCTGAATAAGTTTGAAGCCATTGACACAGAAATAAAAGTCGTCTCCCAGCAGGAAGAAAACATCAGGAACGCCATGGAAGAACAGGGCGCGGGAAGCAAACAGATACTCCAGGCCGTAGGCCAGATGAACGAAATCACCGGCCAGGTCAAAAGAGGTTCCCAGGAAATGCTGACCGGCGGCAGGGAAGTAATGGAAACAAGCCAAACCCTGGAAGCCATAACCCAGGAACTCACCAACGGCATGATCGAAATGGCCATAGGCGCGGATCAGATAAACGCGTCGGTGATCCAGGTAAACGAGATCAGCGAAAACAACAAGAAGGATATCGACGACCTCATTACCGAAGTAAATAAGTTTAAGATTTCCTGATTTTGGGCGCATCGACCCCTTTGGGTTCGCGCTGTAAGGAAATGGTTGTACAACATCTCCATACGGATATGGGCGCATCGCGTAAGGGAACTATTTTTTTCAAGTCAAAGCAAAGCAGCCCCTATGGTCAGGCCGTACTATACTGTATACTGGAATAAGGAGCGGTAGTATGGGAGACATAGGACAATCACCCAGCCGGGGACTCAGCTTTGAAGATGTGTGGGCCATGTTTCAGGAAACAGACCGGAAAATGGACAAGATGGCGCGGGAAACTGCCCAGATCATGCGGGAAACGGACCAGAAGATGCAGGAAACCGCCCGGCAGATGAAGGAAACGGACCGGAAAATCTGGGCATTGGGTAACCGTTTCGTCTAACTGGCCGAACACCTGGAGCGGCCCAATATTCTGGAAAAGTT
>JAIRXO010000002.1 GCA_031268255.1 Spirochaetaceae bacterium | reverse complement strand
ACATTAAGGCTTGCGGCGTTTATGGTAGTATGGGCGCTGCCGGTGATTCGCCGCCGGCCATGGTTCAGTTGATACGCGGCGGCCTCATAGTTTCCGGCGGCGGCGTCCCTGTACGCTATAACCCAGTCGCCCATGACAATCCAGGACCACCATTCTTCTTCGATATTTCTTCCGTATACATCGGCGGAATCCCTGTCGCCGCGCTGGACCAAAAGATTCTGTTTGGAACTGAATATCAAAACAAAATCATCGCCCTGGTATTCCACATTTTGCAAAAGTGTTTTAACCGTATCCTCAAAGCCCGGCGCGGCCTGTTCAACCGAGCGGATAAACTCGGCGTTGTGCCTGTCGTCGGCACTGAGCCAGTTGTCGGTATAATTGTTCCGCACGCGGTACCAGCTTTGGCTGTTAAAATAGGCCTGATATTCGGCGCTGGCAAAGGGCCTCCCGTAACGGGCGTAGATTTCGTTTCGTAAAAAAGGAAGCCGGTCAGGATAAAACCGCACCAGGTTGAAAATGGTAATCCTTCCCTGCCTGGTCCAGTAACCGTCATAGCCCTGGAGCACCTCTCCGGCCTGCCCCCTCTGCGCCCATACGGCGGCAGAGGCGAAAATAAAGGCGGCAATCAGCACAATTTTCTTCATACGCGAATCATAGCACAAAAACAGGGCTTTAACAACGGAGTTGACGCTGCCTTCCTTCTTCTTTTATACTAGAATAGAATCATCCCGCGTAACAAGGACAGATGATGCCTGTAAAAAGGTGGTTTAATCCAGAATGAGTCACGATACCATGTTCCAGGGTGAAATGGACCCTGAAATCGCCGCCCTTCTCGGAACAAGCGGGGCCGCCGGACGCGGCGGCATACGCCCGCCGGATTATTCCAGCCTTTTTGACGATGGTTCGGACGATATAGGCGCTGTAGACGCCCCCGAAGTGGACATCACCGAAGAACATTTTCCCGAGATAACCAAACGTTCCGAGCCCGTGCCCCGCCAGGTTTTTAACGATCCGAACTACTACAAGAAGGCCCTGGCCGGAGAGGGGGATCGGGCCCAGCGGGTTCATACAATTGTACAGAAATACGTCAACGCCAAGGACCCCAAGGACAGGGGGGTATTCAGGCAGCAGCTTATAAACGCCTACTGGGATTTTCTCCTTGGCGTGGCCCAGAAAGCCGCCGGAAGGCTGTCGGAAATCCACAAAAATCTTCTCCGCTTTGGCATTCTGCACCCCAATTTTATGGCCCCCGAGGACAAGGATTTTTTTTCCAGAACCGTTGAGGACAATTACCTCAATCAGCCTGTCTATTATCTTGATGAATGGTTTAAGGCCGTGGGAACCGGGGTTATACGGAATTCCAGCACCGACGAAGTCCGGGTAGCCAGGAGCAACACCCAGGTAAAAATGCAGCAGCTTATGGAAAAAGCCATGGGCAAGCGGGACGGCGCCCGCAACCTCCTCAAGGCAAAGAGCGAGGAGCGGGGCATACTGGAACACGCCCTGCTCGAAAAGGTTCAGTTTGTTACCGAACATTACCCCCTTGAGGGATTCTCGGACATTAGTTCCTGTTATACCGAAAGCCAAAAGCGGACATTTCAGGATGTGCAGGAACTCATCAAGAACCTTGTCAAATCGGACAAGGAACTCGAAGCCTTTATGCGGGACTTTAACCAGGCCGAGATCGATGTGCATACCCTCAGGACCAAACTCGAAGAAGAAGGCGGCGCCATAGAAGTTGATGTCAAAGCCATAGGCACCGAGTTCGAAACCGTGCGGCAGATGGCCAAGATGACCATAGGCCGGCAGGGCAACCATTTCCCCATCATGACCAGGGAATATTTCCGCTGTAACCCCAACGCCGTTGGAACCAGGGAGAATATCCTTACCCAGCTCACCTGGCTTGAAAGCATAGACCCCGAAGCCTTTTCCCGCTCGTATAAAAACAGACTGAACCGCATCGTTCCCTATGTGGTCCTCATTCCTTCCTATGGCGATACGGGAATATGCTGGGAACCCTTTGACCGCTTTAACCGGGCCACAAGCCGTGGCCGCGTCGCCCTGCCCATGTACCCAAAAAATCTGACCATAGCCGTGCTTTCGGCGGTGGCGGACCTTCGCTGGCAGGTTGCCAAGGAAAAAGCCTCGTACTACTGGATGGAAGAGGGCCTCACCGGAAACTACTACCAGTGGTTTACCTCCCGCAAACTCAAGGGCGACGTAAAAGAATATTTTATAGAGGATTACATAACCTGGATAACCAAGGAAAGCGATGCCATGCAGAAACTCGACAAGGAAGTCCGGGGCATATTCTGGCGCTATATACCCTTTGCCCAGCCGGTCAAAGAACGCCTCAAAGGCAGAAGCTATATCTACCAGGAACTGTACCAGAGGGATGTCAACCGTTCCCTTTCGGACGGCTATTAGGGATTGTCCTATAAAAGCGCCATAGCAAAGCGTATGGCGTCCCTCCGATAAATTAGTGCGGTGTGGGGCTCAATGATGTCGCTGTCTGCCAATAAAATTGGCAAGCCCCCGAAAGCCACGGTATGCCGTCGTGTTTCGAAGGGCCACCGCACTCTGAAGGGGGGCGCATTTCCCCACCGCCGCCTGGGGTACACCGCCCGCTTGGGAGTTTGCCTAGGGCAAACTCCAAAACAAAAATATGCGTAGCGTATTTTTGTTACGCGCCCCCCGCCAAATAACAGCGCGCAAGCTAACGTAGCGCGTCCCGGCGATAAATTCAGCATGGCGTAGGCCCGATAAAGTCCCCGGTATGCCATCGCGCCTCGAAGGGCCGCCTCCGGGCGAGCCAAGGTCTCGCCCTACCCCTGATAAAGACGGAAAGGCGTAAACCTCACAAAAATCCCGGTATGCCGTCATGCCTCAAGGGCCGCCGTCCAATAAAAGCGCGCAAACTCTCCCTCGCGTGAGCGAGTCCTTAGCGCGTCCCTAGATGGTTGACGGGTTGGTATCTCCCTCTG
>JAIRXO010000255.1 GCA_031268255.1 Spirochaetaceae bacterium | reverse complement strand
AGATTATCAAGATGTTCAAAGTGTTTGGTATTATGAGTTACCAAGATATAACCATTACGAATACATAAGATTGCCTGCATAAGATCGCTATCGCTCATAGGGTGTCCTGTCTGTATCATTTTTGCGTACAATTTTGAAGCTTCAAGCCAATCTTCCCACTGGATATTTTTGTGTGCCAATGCCTGGTATAGTTCGTTAAAAATTTCTATTTGGCGGTTTGCCCTTACCGCATAAAGCCCCCTCAGGGTTTCATAATAAGAAATAGGAGATACTACCATAGGCGTATTGTTTTCAAGTTTTCGCCGGATTATTTCGTCAAGACGGTATTTCTTTTTTAGACAATAAGAAACAATATTGGTATCAAGAAGAAAGGTCATAGGGTTTCAGCGTTGTTAAAGCTCAGTCCCTTTGCCATTATTTCGTCAAATTCCGGGGGAAGTTCCCCGGTAATTTCATCAAGTTTGCTGAAAAATGTTTTAAATACCGGCAATTGCCGCGCTGCTTCACGCGCCTCATCCCCGGCGGCATCCTCCATCGTAATAACTGCCTTTGTCCCATCTGGAATTGATACGTTTTCATACGGTATAACCGTGTTATCCTTAAAATATCCGGTCATTATAAGCATAAAATCACCTATTGATAACTGTATTTCATACAAAGGTTTGAATCAAGCCCTGGAACCACAGGGGCGATCCTTCGAGACCCGAGGAGCGAAAAAAGGTGACTGACACCCAAATCGTGGGGGTAGGATGGGATCGCCGAACCCGCCAAACAAAAGCCCGGCAGGGGCTCGGAGAGACCCTGCCCTGACACAGGCCCGCGGGTGAGGAAGCCCGTCCGAGGGGGAGCGACGTCAAAAAATATGGATACATGACAAACCAATCCGGGAAGCGCATATCATGTTGTCCCCGGCGGTGGGAGCGAATCCAGCCTGTCCGGGAGCTTTAGACGCGAAGCGGCTAGCGGACGGACGGGCGATTTGCCCCTGCCACCGAAAGACTGTAGTGCGCACGCTTCCCGTATATGGTGAGTTAGTGCTCCCCCTTATGGGTATTTTCGCTTGAAACCGCTTACCCGGGCCGAAGCGGATACGTTTAGGGAAGATGTCTCGCCCCGGGCGAGGTACTGATAGCCCAGGCCGGCGATCATGGCGCCGTTATCCCCGCATAGTTCAAGAGGGGGGAAAACACAGTGCAGGTCTTTCCGGGAGGCCAGGGAAGAGCGGAGACAGGAATTGGCCGCTACGCCTCCGCCGGCTACGATAGTGGAAATGCCCGTGTCGTCTACGGCGCGGAACAGGCTGCGAAGCAGTATATCCACGGCGGTTTTCTGAAACGAGGCGGCTATATTGGCCTTTTCAGCTTCGTCACTGGCGGGTTTTTTGATCCTGAACTGTTCAAGTTGATTGATGACCGCGGTTTTGAGGCCCGAGTAGGAAAGGTCATAGTCATGGCTGCCCTTGTGAAGATTGGGCAGGGGAAAACGAAAGGCCCCGCTGTCGCCTTTTGTGGCAAGTTTGTCAATACATACTCCGCCGGGATAGCCGAAGCCGTAAAATTTGGCAACCTTGTCAAAGGCCTCCCCGACAGCGTCATCAATAGTGGTTCCAAGAACCGTCACGGTGTCAAAATCTTCTACACGGCAGATGATGCTGTGTCCCCCTGAAACAAGCAGCCCGATGAATGGATAGGGTGGAAACTCTGTTTCCTGTTCCGGGGCATGGACAAGGCGCGGCGCGTAAAGGTGGGCGAGCATGTGGTCACAGGCAATAAACGGAAGTCCCCGGCTGAAGGCAAAAGCCTTGGCAAAGGTCAGGCCCACCAGGAGGGAACCCAGAAGCCCCGGACGGGAGGTAGCCGCCACGCCGTCTATGCCGTCAGGGCCAAGGCCGGCCTGTTTTAAGGCTTCCTCCGCCACTGTCATAATCCATTCCGTATGCTTGCGGCTGGCTATCTCGGGAACCACGCCGTTCCACGCTTCATGAAAGGGTATCTGGGTAGCCACCACGCTGGACAGTATGAACCTGCCGTTTTCCACTACGGCGGCGGCACATTCGTCACACGAAGATTCAATACCCAGAACTTTCACCAGACGCGTTCTCCATCATGAATCTCGAAATCGTCGAAAGCGAATACCCCTGTTCAGCCAGTTCGGGGTACAGTTCTTCAAGAACAGCCGCAAGCTCCGATGACCACACATGGCCTATCATCACCGCGGCGCCTTTCTTCTCGGCCCTGCCAAGTCCCTCGTAAACAGAACGGATTATGGCCGCCTTTTCCTGAATGTTGTCCAAAAACACGTCCCGCTCTCCTATCATTATTCCAAGGCGTCTTGCGGCGACAGGCGCTGCTGTATCCGCAGTGGTTCTCGAGTCAAGAAAATATATCCCCTGCTCCCGGCATACCGAGAGAACAGTTTCCATTATCGCCTCATCCATGGTTACCCGGGAACCCTGGTGGTTGTTCATTCCCGCCACAGGCCCTATTCCGGCTATGTTTTGCTCCAGCACCGCCCTGACCTCGGCGGCGCTCATTCCGGCGTAGACCGCGCCGGGGCCGGGGTTCTGGGCGCCCAGGGCCTCCATGGGCTGGTGGAGAAATACCTCCTTGCCCGCCGCCCGTATTCTCCTGGCCGCCTCACCTGAATACGGAAGTCCGGGCAGCACCGCGATGGTAAGGGGAAAGGGCAGGGCAAGAAAAGCCTCAAGCTCATGGAGGTTATTACCCGCGTCATCTATCACAAAAACCACTGTCCTCTTGCGGGGAAGTTCGGGCGGCCGCTCAGACGGCAGTTGCGCAGGCCGCTCAGACGGCAGTTGCTCGGGCGGCGGCGGTCCGGCGCGGCTGGTTTGGGCCGTATTGCCGCGGCGCTCACCCTCCACAGGCGGCTGTTCGGGTGGCCGCTCAGACGGCAGTTGCTCAGACCGCTCCTGTTCTTCCGCGGAAGGAGGGGCGGTCTGGCGCGAAGCGGAAGCGCGGTATAGAACGGCAAGCGTAACAGCAAAAGCG
>JAIRXO010000216.1 GCA_031268255.1 Spirochaetaceae bacterium | reverse complement strand
GGGCGAATCTGTTTCTTCTTTTACCATACAACAGTTTTCTACGGCGGCATAGAAGTAAGTACTCTATACCCGGATGCTCTGGAGAGACTATAAATACCATCGATAATCCCCGGCGTTGTCGGGGTACTTGACTAGTGTCTGTCTATGATGTAGACCCAGATGGATAGACTAAATTATGGAGGACAAAATGAATAAAGATGTACGGTATGCGGGCGCGGTTCTTGGGTGTATCCTGACTTCGGCGCTGTTTTTTTCCTGCGGCGGAGCCAAATCCAACAAACTTATGGTATATGCCGCGCTGAACGAAGATGAGGTCGGAACCATAGTCGAAAAATTCAAGGCTGATACCGGTATTGAGATTGAATATATTCTGGGCGGCGCGGGTGATATGTCCGCCAGGGTTCAGGCGGAAAAGGCATCTCCCAACGCGGATATACTGGTAGGCGGTTCGGTGGATATTTACGGCCCCCTGGCCCAGGATGGCCTTTTTGAACCCTATAATTCTCCCAATAACGCTGCCCTGGACGCCCGCTTTAATGATCCCAACCATTTCTGGCAGGGATGGTATATGGGCGTTCTCGGTCTGGTGATCAACCGTGACCGCTTTAAGGCGGAACTTGCTCCCAGGGGCCTGAATTATCCGGTAAGCTGGGATGACCTCCTCGATTCCCGGTACAATAATGTGTTTGTTACCTCAAACCCGGTAACCGCCGGCGGGGCCTATATTTTTGCCGCCTGCCAGATTTTCCGCCTTGGCGAAGCCGGCGCCTGGGATTATTTTAAGGCCCTGGATAAAAACGTACATCACTATTACCGGGGCGCGGGTGAGTGCATACTTCCTGTAGCCACAGGGGAATTTATCATCGGTATGAGCTGGGTGCATGACATTTACAAGCAGGTCAAGGCCGGCTATCCCATTGATGTTGTCATCCCGCAGCAAACCGCCTATGAGATAGGCGGCGTAGCCGTGGTAAAGGGCGGCAAAAATACCGAAAACGCCAAGAAATTTGTTGACTGGCTCCTCACTGAGCCTGTAGGCCGGATGAATACGACAAATTCAAACCGCTATTCGGTGCTGGCGTCGGTGCCCTCTCCCGAAGGGCTGCCTACACTTGACGATGTAAATCTGGTGAACTACGACCGGACCAGGGCATCGGATATAAAGAACGCCGTAGTCGAGCAGTTCGACAGGGATATTGTCTCCAAACGTCAGTAACGCCGCCGGTATCAAGGAGGCTTCGTATGCCTTTCATCACGGCAGGCGCGCGTTTTAGGGAATTCAAGCGGCTCCGCAGCGAGCCGCTGCTTTTGGCGCTTATTCTTATAATTATCGCCTTTACCTGCTACTTTGTAATCTGGCCGGTATGGCGGCTCATTACAATAGCCGAATTCTCAGAGTACAGCGTACTGCTCCGAACTCCCCGCTGGATACGGGCCCTGTGGAACAGCCTCTATATGATGGTTGTTTCGACGGCCTCCTGTACCTTTGTGGCCTTTGTTTTCGCGTATACCATTACACGGCTTGATGTTCCGCTGAAAAAACTTTTTCGCTTTATCGCCCTGCTGCCGGTAGTATCTCCGCCATTTATCGTGGCCCTTTCCTATATACTGCTTTTCGGCGTTCAGGGCCTGGTTACCAAAAAACTCCTGGGCCTTCAAACCGACATATACGGGCGTTTCGGACTCTGGATAGTGCAGACGGTTACGTTTTTTCCCTATGCCTTCTCGGTCATATACGGGGTAATCAGCAAAATATCACCTAATCTGGAATATGCCGCCTACAATATGGGCGCGTCCCGGCTGAGAGTCTTTAAGGATGTACTGTGGCCCCTGTGCCGTCCCGGCGTTGCCGGCGGCGCACTGATGGCGGCCATTCAGGTTCTTACCGATTTCGGCAACCCCATAATGATAGGCGGCGATCTTGCCCTGCTTCCGACCGAGGCGTATATGCAGGTCGTAGGCTGGTATGACATGAAAACCGCCGCTATTCTGGCTGTACTGCTTCTTGTTCCTTCTTTTGTTATTTTTATCATACAGCGTTTCTGGGTAGGGAAAAGGTCCTATGTTACCGTTACCGGCAAGGAAGTTTCCCTCGCGCCCTATCCGCCTCATCCCCTGGTTAAATGGGGCATGTTTGCCTTCTGCCTTTTTGTTTCGCTTTTTGTGCTTCTTGTATACGGAACCCTCTTTTACGGTTCCTTTGCCAAAACCATAGGCTATGACTGGAGCTTTACTGTCGCAAATTATTCCTATGTATGGGAAAAAATAAACCAGATTGTCAACAGCATACGCTTTTCCGCCATATCGGCCTTCTGCGCCGCCTTTCTGGGCATGATACTGGCCTACATCGTGCATAAAAAGCAGGTAGGCATAAACCGTTTTCTGGATTTTCTCGCGGTGGTCCCTTCGGCTGTTCCGGGAATGTTTTTGGGGCTGAGTTATGTCATAGCGTTTAACACACCGCCTGTCAAGCTGACCAATACAAGTTTTATCATGGTACTGGCCCTTATGTTCTGGAACCTTCCGACCTGTTATTCGGCAAGCGTCGCCGGTATACAGCAGATAAGCAATTCGGTTGAGGACGCGGCGCTGAACCTTGGCGCGGACAGCTTCCGCAGTTTCCGTGATATAATGCTTCCGCTTTTGCGGATACCGTTTATTTCCGGCTTTGTGCTGTCTTTTCTCCGCTCGGTTACCTGCCTGAGCGTAATCATTTTTCTTTACGCCCCCTCTACGGCGGTAGGAACCGTAGCGGTACTCGGCCTTGTATCTTACGGCCAATGGGGCGCCGCAGCGGGCTTTACCGTTGTACTTATTACCATTGCCTTTGCGGTACTGTACGCGGCGGATGCGGTTCTTAAAAAACTTGGCGCCAGCCTCAACCTGTTATAGGAGTATGCCGTGAATGAAACATACATTGAATTCAAAAATATAACCAAACGCTTTGACGCAGTTACCGCACTGGATAATATATCCCTTTCCATACCCCAGGGCTGCTTTATGACCCTTTTAGGCCCTTCCGGCTGCGGTAAGACTACTCTGATGCGGCAGTTGGCGGGTTTTTCCGAACCGGATTCCGGCGACATCTATCTTAATGGCCGCAGGGTCAACGGACTCCCGCCCTACAAGCGGGGGACGCCTCTGGTTTTTCAGGAATACGCCCTGTTCCCCCACATGACGGTATACGAAAATATTTCCTACGGGTTACGGCTCAAGAAAACAGAACGCCCGAATCTGGATGAGAGCGTCAAAAAGATGCTGGAAACATTCAACCTTAAAGGCATGGAATCCCGTTTTCCCCGTCAGCTTTCAGGCGGCCAGCAGCAGAGGGTAGCCTTTGCCAGGGCGCTGATTATGGGACAGGAGGTGCTGCTCCTTGATGAGCCGCTCTCAAATCTTGACGCTAAACTCAGGGTAGAAGTAAGGGAAGAACTCAAGCAGATACAACGGAACCTTGGCATAACGGTAATATATGTAACCCACGATCAGGACGAAGCCCTCTCCATGTCGGATCAGATTGCCGTCATGAAGCTCGGCAGGATCATGCAGGTAGGAAGCCCCTGGGAAATTTACTTTCGTCCGGCAAATCTCTTTGTCGCCGATTTTGTGGGCGCCGTAAATCTCCTTCCGGTTACCGTAAGCGGCGTGATCGCGGACGGCCTGGAAGTGTCCTGGCAGGACCAGCGCATAACGGTTCCCGGCGCCAGAGGCTTTAGCCCGGGCGAAGCGGCCCTTCTCATGCTGCGTCCTGAATCCATCATGATACGAATCTCAGGCGCCGCGCCGCCTGACACGGCCATGCGGGGAGGAAAAATAACCGGCAAAGTGGTGTTTTCGAGTTTTTTGGGCCGTTACATACGGTACTGGGTAAAGTGCGCAGAAAGGGACGGCAAAGAACTTACCCTGATCATTGACGATGCCAATCCCGGCATAGACGGACCTGTTTCCGGTCAGGTTGAATTGACTTTTGATACCCGGAAACTCCATGTACTCAAAGCGGAAACGCAGGGCGCGGTTTTGTAAAACTTGTCTGTAAAGGTTGTTATGCTGCTTGTTGATTTTATCAATGTGGGATACGGCGACGCTGTTCTGGCAAGGGAATACGAAGGCGCAAATCCCCTGTTTACCCTCCTTGTTGATACCGGCGGCTGTACCACAGGCTGTCCCGCAGGGCCATCGCGGAGAACCAGCGCCGCGGAATTTCTCAGGCGCGAAGGCGTTACGCGCATAGACCTTCTTGTGCTTTCCCACCTGCATCTTGACCACGCGGGCGGAATGTCCGCCATCTGCGGTGAATTCAATATAGGAGAATTCTGGACCAACTGCCTTCCCGGTAAAACACTCCGGGACCGGCGACTGTCAGGCGGTGAAGGGCATGACGGCGGAATCAACAACCTCATCCATTCACTTACTATCTATACCGAAGCTCTCAGGTGTCTTGATGGAAAAGGCGTTCCCCTGCGCTCATTGGACGGGCCGCATATACTGTCCCAGACGCCTGGCGGCAAACTTCGCGTAAGCTGCTTTCCTGCCGAAGCCGGGCTTCTCCGGGAACAGGACGCCATAGTCAACG
>JAIRXO010000210.1 GCA_031268255.1 Spirochaetaceae bacterium | reverse complement strand
AACCGGTCAGGGCCAGTTCCAGGCTTTCGAGGCCGCTGTCCCTGACACCGGCAATGCCGGTGATGGTTCCCGGAGAGAGAGAAAAACTTACCGAGCGTATAAAGGGTTTCCCGGGAATTTCAACCGAAAGGTTTTTTACCTCAAGGATGTTTTCCACAATGGTATCCGCGCTCTCCGCACCGGAAGGATTCGCCGTTTTGTCCCTGATCGGGATGTCTCCCCCATGAGCCGCGTTACGCGCAGAACCAAATATCAGGGAACTGATTTCGCCGGGGCTGATTTCTCCCGCCGGCATACAGGCGGCGGTTTCGCCCCTTCTCAGGACGGTAATCCTGTCGGCGGCGCGCAGGGTTTCTTCAAGTTTATGGGAAATGAGTACTATTCCCCTGCCGCCGGAACGGAGTTTTTTAAGAAGATCAAAGAGCCTTTCAGTCTCGGCGGGACTCAGCACGGCGGCAGGTTCATCAAGAATAAGATACTTCGCGTTCCGCAGAAGCAGGGCGAGAACAGCGCACTTTTGCCGTTCACCGACGCTGAGGCTTGCGCTGGGGCGGTCCGCGTCGAGGTCAAAACCCCACCGGCGCGAAAGTTCCCCGACCCGCCGCTTCCAGGCCCCGGTCCGTATCCAGCCGGAAAAACCGAGACTACAGGTTTCCCAGACACGGAAGCCCGGAACCAGGCGGGGATGCTGGCGGACCATGCCTATACCCGCATTGAGCGCGGCGGCGGTGTTTTTAAGGCGGCGCTCGTTTCCGTCGATTATGATGGAACCGCTGTCCGCCTCAAGAGAACCGGCCATAATGTGCATGAGCGTGGATTTACCCGCGCCGTTTTCGCCGACCAGGGCGTGTATTTCGCCGGGGAGGAGTTCAAAGTCCGCCCCGGCAAGAGCCCTGACGCCGTTTCCGGGAAAAATTTTTTCTATATGCCGCAGTTCAATTCCCAAGAACAAGTTCTCCGGTGCGGATTCGCCGCAAAAGCTCGGCCTGTTTTGCCCTGACTTCGGAACTTACCGCCGCGATATAGTTCTGGTCATCTTCGATAAAATCAACATACCCGTCTTTAATGCCCACGACTTCGGCTGTGCCGAAAGGAAGCGTGCCGTCAAGAAAACGTTTGGTCTGCTCGTATGCCGCCAGGTCCTGGCGGAGTATGGCTGAGCCGGCTACGGTTCCGGGACGTATGCCGTAACCGTTGGTATCAAACCAAATGACCTTGGCCCCTGTCTCCGAAGCGGCCTGTACCACGCCTTCGTTGGCGCCGCCTGCCACGCAGAGTATTACCGCCGACCCGCTCCGTATCATGTCAAGGGCAAGCTCCGCTCCCCTGCCCGCGTCAAACCAGTTTCCCACCACGCGGAAATCAACCTTAAAAGCCGGATCGATGGTCCGGGCCGCTTCCCCATACGCGGGGAGCATGATGGTGTTCATGGCAGGATATTCCTGACCCGCGATGAGGCCGATTTTTTTGCTGACCCCGATGGGAGTTTTTCCTTCCTGGGCTATCAGCGCGGCGATATGGCCCGCGATATAGGCTTGTTCCCGCTGGTTATAGCGCATGGTATATATGGCGGGATTGCCGGAAATTTCACCATCAAGAAGAAGGAATTTTTGTTCGGGAAATTTTGCCGAGACCGCCTGGGCCAGGGCGGGCAGGGAGGGATTGGATGACACGATGAGGTCATAGCTTTTTGCCGCGGCCAGGGCGGTAAGTTTTGGTTCCCATTCAGCCTGGTTGTATCCGGCTTCGACAACCTGTACCTCCGCCTGGGGGTACTCGGAACCCGCCCTTTGGACACCCTGGGCCAGCATTTCGTAAATAGGGCTCCCCGACATGACACCGGGAACAAAAACCGCTATGGAAACCCGCGATGCCGGCCCGGCATCGTTACGCTTGCCGCATCCTGAAAATATAACAGGAACCAGCAGCATGAGGGTGACAGCCAGAGCCCACTCCGGCAGCCGTGTTGTGTGAATCAGTCTCCGCATAGGACCTCCCCGCTGATCCGGGGCATAAAAAAAGCCCCGGCAATACCAGCACCGCTTACGCGGCTGGAATCCAGGGCAAAATTTTTGGAATCAGTGCCTAAAAATCCGAATCCGAAAATCCGAATCCACGGACACGATTTTCTTCCGTCCGGACTGTACCGTCGGCACCGGAATCTCACCGGTTCAATCCACGGGGCCATAACCCCGGGATTCGCGGGCTTTACCGCCGGTAGGGAATGATACCGGGACTCGCGTCCCGGGATTTCACCCGACCCTGAAAATCTTCTAAGTGTCATCATACCCGGAACCGGCGGAATAGTCAAGGGGCCGCATTGCTATGCCTCCCGGTCTATGGTATCCTAAAAACCATGCTTGCGATACTACAGGAATCCATAACTGTCCCTTTCAGCGGGGTGGACAAAACCAACAGGATGAAGTTGTCAACGGCGTTTGACTTTTTTCAGGACGCGGCGAATAACCACGCCGAAGACCTTGGCGTGGGCAGGGATGAGTTTGAAAGAGCGGGACATATCTGGGTTCTGTCACGCATGTCGGTATTTATGGAAAGGCGGCCCGAATGGAACGAGGAGCTTGTTATGCGTACCTGGCCCAGGGGCACGGCGAAACTTTTTGCTATAAGGGATTATGAACTTGCGGACAAAGAGGGAAAGTCCGTGGTCCGGGGCAGGAGCGGGTGGATTATTGTTGAAAGTAAAACCAGGCGGCCTCTCCGCCCCGAGGCCCTGGTCGAAAACATGCCCCGAAACGAAGGCCGCGACGCCCTGCCTGACGGCGCGGGCGCGGTCCCCGCCCTGAGGGAAGTATCCTCAGGAGACGGGTCCGCTTCTCAGGCTGTCAGGGCGGCGGAGCGCCGGGCGGCCTATTCGGACATAGACATGAACGGGCATGTAAACAACGCCAGATATATTGAATGGATAGAAGACGCCCTTGATCCTGGGCGTTTGTACGGCGCGGAGCATCTCCGCCTGGATATTAACTACACATCGGAAGTGCTGCCCGGCGAAACCATTGAGCTGTGGACATCTGGCAGCCAGCCACTTATTGTAGAAGGCCGTAAGGCCGGGACAGACCAGGTGGCTTTCAGGGCAGGCATTACGGCAGCCTTTAGCGCCTGACGGAGTTATTATGGAAGTTTCCCTTGAGCTTGTACCCCGCAGCCGCGAGGTTCTTGAGGCCGGTGCGCGCAGCGCCGCCTGTTTTCCCGAAATCGGATATATCAATGTGCCTGACCTTACCCGCTTTCCCATACGTTCCTGGGAAGCCTGCTCCATGCTGGGCGCGGGTGGCGGCGCGGCGCGGAGTTTCGGGTTTATTCCCCATCTGAGGGCCAGGGATTTTCCGCCCGAAACTCCTTTCCCCCACGGGGAATTGTTCCGGGAGTGCGGCATACAGCAGGTCCTGGTCATAGCCGGGGACCCTCCTTCGGAGACAGGCGACTTTTATCAGGGCGGCATTGACCGCGGGGCGGGGACTGTTCCTTTCATCAAAAAACTCAAAAGGGAATTCCCCCATATTGAAATCTACGCCGCCTTTGATCCCTACAGGACCAATATACGCTATGAGCTTGACTACCTCAGGGAGAAAGAGGACGCCGGGGCTTCCGGTTTTATGAGCCAGCCTTTTTTTGACCTGCGGCTTCTTGAAATCTACGCGGAATATCTTGAAGGCCGGCGGGTATTCTGGGGGACCGCCCCGGTGCTGACCGAGTCCAACAGGCGCTACTGGGAATCACGGAACAGGGCGGTGTTTCCCAGGCAGTTCCGCGCGGACCTCGCCTGGAACATCGCATACGGAAAGGCCGTTATGGATTTTTGCGGAGGCCATGATTTTCATTTGTACCTTATGCCCATCAAGGTAGAACTCAAGACCTATCTGGAAGGTCTTTTTGGGTAGGCCAACGCAAAATCATCGAGGGCTTCCTGGAGGTCCCCGCGGTCAATGCCCCAGTTTTTGCCGAAGCGCGAAAGGAGGGCGGCGGAAATTTCCATAAAGCGGCCAAAGGCTCCCTGCCCGGGCGGCAGCAGTTCCGGGAGCAGGGTGTTGAATTTGCCCCGGTTGACGATAATTTCCCAGAAGCGGGCAAAATTTTTGACGCGGTCCAGGTCATCTTTGGGCAGGACTGAGGTTTCCAGCACTTCGTAGGGCGGCTGTGCCGCGTACTTCATGCCCCAGGCCTCATTGTGACGGGAAAGGGGTGTTCCGGGGAGGCATTTGAGTATACCAAGTTGAATTTCCGCGGGCCGCACTGCCCAGAGCCGGTCAAAGCCTTCGGCAAAGGAGGCGAGGTCCTCTCCGGGAAGGCCGGCAATGAGGTCCGCATGGACAAGGGCGCGGGTTTTTTCGGACAGGAAGCGCAGGGTTTCGAGTTCCGCCTCGGGTTTTGAGGGGCGGCCTATGAGCGCGGCTGTCCGGGGATTAAGGGTCTGTATGCCCGCTTCGAGCCTGAGGCTTCCTTCGGGGAAACAGGCTATCCTTTCCCGGAGTGGCGGCAAAAGACGGGAGGGTAGTATTTCGAAGTGAACCACAAGGCCCTTGTTTTCCGGCTCTTTCAGGCGGTCCAGAAAAAAGTCCATGATACGCCCCGCGCGTTCTCCATCAAGATTGAATGTTCTGTCGAGGAACTTGAATGTTCTTCCGCCCCGCCTGATGAGAAGCTCAAGTTCCGCCAGAAAAGGTTCCAGGGGGAATTCCCTGACCTTTCTGTCCAGGGAACTCAGGCAGAATTCACAGCCGAAAGGGCAGCCCCGTGAAGCCTCCACATAGACGAGTTTGCGGCGCAGGTCTTCTTCGGTGTAGAGGCGGTAGCCGCTTGCCAGGGAGTTAAGGTCCTCAGGCGGGGCGTTGATAAAAACAGGGGCCGCCAACCGGGGCCCCGATTGGGGGGTAGCGGGAGACTTGCGAAGCAAGACTCCCGCGGAGGGGGGCGGCGCGAAAAAAGCATCTGTTCCCCGCTGCGGGTGAGGAAAGGCCGCCCCCCTTTTAGGGATATCTGTCCGTAAAATTCTTTCGCATAACTTTCTGAAAGCTGTTTCGCCCTCGCCCCGGATGATGTAATCGGCATAGGAGCACAGCCCGGCGTCCGCCGCTATGGTGGATGCTTCGGGACCGCCGAGTATGATGACGGGGTCGAAGGACGGCGGGGAAGTTTTCAGGGACGCAAGCAGTTCGAGGGTGGCAAGGTGGTTCCAGATTGAAACCGAGAGGGCGAGAATCCGGGGCGCGCGCTCGTATATGGGGCCGGTTTTTTCGGCGAGGCTCTGACGGAGCGCGAATTCGAGTATTTCAGCCCTGTCCGCCAGGCTTCCGAGATTGGCCTTGAGGAGGCGGAGGGCCAGAGAGGGGTGTATCCACTTGGCGTTGATTGTCGCGAGAACTATATCGGCCACAGGAAAACAGTATAGCTTTATGGGGGCGTTTGGTAATAGCAGGGCGAGTTGACGGGTGCCGGGGATTGATTGTACGATATGGGGAGGGATGATGATATGATAAATGATGAAATTCTTGCAATAAAAGACAGCATCTTACAAACTGTCGGGGAAAACTGCGAAAGCATAATTCTCTTTGGATCCTATGCTTACGGAACGCCCGGCGGAGGCAGCGATTACGATGTCTTTGTTGTTCTTAAAGATGGTACGGAAAAGCCCATATTAGTATTGCAGAATATTTACAGCGGACTGGCCCAGAACCCGAATTATAAAGCCGTAGATGTTCTTGCAAATTATAGAAGCCGTTTTGAGGCAAGAAGCAAATTGCCCACCATTGAGCGTACCATTGCCAAAAAAGGAGTTATTCTCTATGACCGCGCTTGATTTGGCGAAGGAATGGC
>JAIRXO010000204.1 GCA_031268255.1 Spirochaetaceae bacterium | reverse complement strand
TGTATGCCCTTGAGGAAGCCTTCCTTAAAGGCTGAAAGATGGGTTCCGCCGTCGGAGGTAAACTGGCCGTTTACAAAGGAAAAATATTCTTCGCCGTAATTGACCGTATGGGTAAAGGAAAATTCAATATGCTCGCCCTTGTAGTAGCCTATGGGGTAAAGGCACTCGTCGCCGGTTTCTTCCTTGAGAAGATCGTAGAGGCCCCGCTGGGACACATAACTTTTGCCGTTAAGCGTAAGGGTAAGGCCCGTATTGAGGTAGGCGTAATTCCTGATGCGCTTTTCGATAAATTCCAGGTTGAACTGGTAGTCGGGAAATATCCCGCTGTCAGGGACAAATTCAACAAATGTGCCGTTCTTCTGCCTGGCCTTGAGGGCGCCCTCGCGCTGTCCCTTGAGAATACCCCGCTCGAAAACCGCTTCGGCGAATTTGCCTTCCCGGACGGCGACAACGCGGAAATAGGACGACAGGGCGTTGACCGCCTTGGTTCCCACGCCGTTAAGCCCCACCGAAAACTGGAACACGTCGTCATTGTACTTGGCGCCGGTATTGATCACCGACACACATTCCACGAGCTTGCCCAGGGGAATACCCCGGCCAAAGTCCCTTATTCTGGCCCTGCCGTCCTTGACTTCAACCTCTATGACCTTGCCGTTTCCCATGATGAACTCGTCAATGCCGTTGTCAACGATCTCCTTGAGGAGTACATATATGCCGTCATCGGGATTGGACCCGTCGCCCAGCCGCCCTATATACATCCCTGTCCGCAGCCGTATATGTTCAAGGGAAGAAAGGGTCTTTACCTTTGACTCGTCATACACCGCGCCCTTTGCCTGCCGCTCCGGCGCCTTGGCGGGAGGAGCCTTTTTGGCGGCCTTGGCGGTCCTGGCGGCGGTTTTTGACGACCGGTTTTTTATGGCCTCGGCCTTTGCTTTAAGGGAAGCGGTTTTTCCCGGATTTTTTGTTTTAGCGCCTTGTTTCGCGCCTGGTCTGCCCATGCTCACTCCAATCGGCCAATTTCAAAATTTCATATTTGAAACC
This sequence comes from Spirochaetaceae bacterium, assembly GCA_031268255.1. Taxonomy (GTDB): domain Bacteria; phylum Spirochaetota; class Spirochaetia; order Treponematales; family Breznakiellaceae; genus JAIRTD01. The sequence continues at coordinate 2,754 of JAIRXO010000204.1, read as the reverse complement.
GCCTCCAGTGTAAAAAATCCGCAAGCGCCGGCGTAAGCGGCGCTTTACGTTTCTGTCTATATGTAGTATATAGGAAAGACATTTTCCTTGACAATCAGCCCGTAGGGCTTCATCATAGAGTACAGCATATTTGTGCGAATTGTGCTTCAAGGAGACCGTACATGAGCTACACGAGTGATAAAATCAAAAATGTCGCTATCGCCGGACATGGCGGAACAGGAAAAACCACCCTCTTTGAGGGTCTGCTCTATGCCGGCGGGGTAATTCCCAAAGCCGAAACCGTTGATTCGGGCAAAACAACGGCGGACTATACTCCCGAGGAGATAGACCGGAAGATTTCGATTCATGTGGCCATGGGCCATGTGGACCGGAACGGCAAAAAAATCAACCTCCTTGATACGCCCGGATCGTCGGACTTTGCGGGGGATGTTATTTTAAGTTTCCGCGCCTCCGAATTCGCCCTGCTTGCCGTGGGCTCGTCGTCGGGCGTTCAGATAGAGACCGTCAAGCTCTGGCGCAATCTCGAAACGCGGGAAAAGCCCCGGGGCGTCTACGTTACCCGCATGGATGATGACAGGGCTGATTTTGCCAAAGCCATTGCCGACGTAAAGGAAAAATTCAAGATTGAACCGGTGCCCTTTACCCTGCCCATGGGCTCCGGCGCTGCCTACAAGGGCGTTATCAGCGTCCTCGACGAAAAAGCCTATTTTGTTCAGGACGGGGGCCTGGAAAAGGCCGGCGAGATTCCCGCCGAATTCAAGGATGAGACCGCTGCGGCGCGGGAAAAACTCATCGAGGCCGCAGCCGAGGGTGATGACACCCTGATGGAAAAATACATTGACCAGGGTTCCCTCACTCCCGAAGAAATGCATACCGGCCTCATCGAGGCTCTGGCCGAACATAAATTTGTCCCCGCCTTCTGCGGAAGCGCGGTAAAGGCATCGGGCCTCATACCGCTCCTTGATTTTATCGCCGACGCGGGGCCCGGTCCCTGTTCGGCCCATGATACCGCCAGAGACGGAGAAGGCACAAAGCCTGTGGAGATTGACCCGGAAAAACCCCTGGCCGCCATGGTTATAAAAACCAGCTATGACCAGTTCTCGGGAAAACTCTCGTGGATTAAAGTCATACGGGGCAGGCTTTCCGCCGATTCGGAATTCTTCAACGTTACCGAAAATAAAAAAGAAAGGATAGGCAAACTCTATACCTGCCAGGGCAAAAAACTTGAAGAAGAAAAAGAATTTTATGCCGGCGACATAGGCATTGTTACCAAGTCATCTTCGTTAAAAACCAACGACAGCATTACCAGCGCCGACAGCCCCATACAGTTCATGCCGCTGCGCCTCCCGGAGCCGGTACACTCGGTGGCGGTAAACGCCGTGCAGAAAAAGGACGATGATAAACTCGGCGAATTCCTTGTCAGGGCCACCGAGGAGGACCTTACTTTCAGGTATCATTTTGACACCGAGACCAAGGAGACGGTCATCTCCGGCATGGGCGAACTCCATGTCAACATGATCCTCGACAAAATAAAACAGAGCCAGAAAATGGAAATAGCCACCCATATACCCCGCATAGCCTACCGGGAGACTATTACAAAGAAGTCGGGCGCCGAATATACCCACAAGAAGCAGACCGGCGGCCACGGGCAGTACGGCAAGGTCGTACTCGAAATCGCCCCTCTCGCGCGGGGCGAAGGTTACAACTTCATCAACGCCATTTTCGGCGGGGCGGTTCCCAAAAACTATATACCCGGCGTGGAAAAGGGCGTTGCCGAAGGCATGGCCAGGGGAACCATGGCGGGCTATCCGGTTGTTGACGTTGAGGTAAAGATAGTGGACGGCAAGTACCATCCGGTGGATTCCTCTGAACTGTCCTTTAAGCTCGCCTCCCGGAACGCCTTCCGCGAAGCGATGAAACTGGCTGCCCCCACCCTCCTCGAACCCATCACCAACCTGACGGTTTTTGTCGAGGACAAATACTTAGGGGACGTAATGTCGGACCTTTCGGGAAAACGGGGCAAGATACTGGGACAGGATTCGTCCGGCGGCATAGGCGAAATCAAGGCCCAGGTTCCCCAGGCAGAACTGCTCCGCTATTCCATAGACCTCCGTTCCATCACTTCGGGAACAGGGTCTTTCAGCGTGGAATTTGACCACTACGCCCCCATATCGGGCAAGATTGCCGACGATGTGATCAAGGCGGCTGAAGCGTTCAAGGTGCAGGAGACTGACGACTAATTGTAACGCGGAATTCTTTGGTTAGGTATAACTGCGGGTTAAGGCCAGGTACGCATTGAGCCTTTGATCCGCAAAAAGGAGGCCCCGCCCAGCCGTTCATAGAACGGCCGGGCGGTTTTTCTTTGGGGGGGAGGGTTCCGCCCAAGCGGAGACAGTCTGGGGAGTTTTGAGGATGTCCCCTGTCAGAATTTTTACTTGACAAGTTCCCTACACCCGGCTATCCTTGTCCAATAATGAAGGTGAAAGACACCGGATTTTTGAAGAAATTTTTTGCGCATACAATAGATGCCCTTTGGCACGATTCTTGTTTTTTTCTTTTTGGGTATTTTGCCACCCGCATAACACAGCTACAAATTTTAAACCGGTGGTTTACGCATTTCTCAAATGAAGGAGTTTTATCATGAAGAAGTTTGTTTTTGGGATGTCGTTTCTGACAATTATAATCGCTCTTGTACTTTCTAGTGTGCGTTGTCAGACATTTAAACCTACGGAGGTGGAAGTATATAACGCCGAT
>JAIRXO010000143.1 GCA_031268255.1 Spirochaetaceae bacterium | reverse complement strand
CACGACCCAGGCGACGGCCAGGCGCATCCCGTCTATCGGATAATCAATGAAAGCCTCGACTATGTCGTTCCAGACGGCGCGGTTGGAACTCCTCCTGTCCTCAAGTTCGGTAATGGCGTATTCGGCATTTTCGGCGACGCAGACATAGGAAAGGTACGAGGCTATGTCCCCGTACACCGCCCTGGAAACACTCATCTCGCTGATAAAGGTGTTGAGCTGCTTTTCCAGGACTTCCCGCTCGTTTACCGGCTGGGGATCGATGGCCCCGTTGATGAATTCCATTGCCCTGCTGCCGGGTATGGAATAATTCGCCGCCTGCCGCCTGAAGGCGCTCAGGGTATTGATGGCCAGGACCGCGTATCCCGCAGGAACCCCTGCCTGGGCGATGAGCAGTGGGCCGCCTGAATTACCCGCGTCTATCTGGGCGGTATGCTGGATATAGGGCCCTATAAATTCTTCTTCGTTCTCATCCTTGGGGATGCGTACCGAGGCGTTGGACACTATACCCCTGCCAAACTGGTACACCGGGGTTCCGCCAAGGCCGGGGAAGCCGGCGGAAAACACATCGGTTCCTTCGTCCACAAGCTGGGTGCTGATGGCAAGGCCGGTTTCAAAGGGTTTCTGTCCGCCGGAGAAGGCCAGGAGTGCGATGTCTATTTCCTCATCCGCAGCCACTATGCTGAGATCATCGTACCTGGTTTTTGTTCCGTCGGCTTTTTCGAATGTTACGCTCAGGCTGTAGGACTGGGCAATTACATGGTTATTGGTGATAATATAATTATCCCCGTTAGGCGCCACATAGACAAAACCCGTGCCAAAGGGTCCTTTAAGAAAACGGTCAACGCCCTTTATGGCATCGGTGTTTCCCTGCTTTTCAAATTCAACCTTGAATTTTTCTATATAAGATACGATATCAGGATGATAGGTCTGGTTAATCAGCCCTACATAGTCCCTGATGCCTCCGGCTTGTCCGCCGCTCTGGGCAACAGCCGTAAACGCGGCCAGGTTTATCAACAGCAAAATACCACAAATTCGGCGTATCATAATTCCTCCATTTTTATCCGACGCACAGCATCTGATATCGATTAGTATACAAAAAAGAGGGTAAATTCAGCAAGGGGCGAAACACCTCGGCATGGCGGCGATCCTTCCGCGCCTATGCCTGGTCCTGGTTTTCCACGATGACTGTTTTTTCCATCCAGCGGCCTTTTTTCCAGCGGCGGGAATAGCAGAAGGCCCTGAAACAGAAGTCCAGTATCATTGAACACCAGACGCCCAGGGCGCCTATGCCTATGCCATAGGCGAGTATATGGGCGCCTAAAACCCTGAAAACCCACATGGAGATAATGGCTATGGTCATGCAGTATTTCGCGTCTCCCGAGGCTTTAAGCGAATTGGGCAGGGCGAAACTCAGGGGCCAGAAGAAGGGGGTAAAGGCGCCGTATACAAAGAGAAACTGCTTTGCCAGAGCGCGGGCGTCAGGGGAAAGATTAAAGAGACTTATCAGGGGAGAACGGCAGAACAGTATGGTGTAACAACAGATGAACATGACCAGGTAGCTTTGCTTGATGAGCCTTGCCGTGTACTTTTTGGCGTTTTCATAATCCCTGGCCCCCGCACACTGGCCTACCACGGTCAGGAGGGCCATGCCGAAAGCCTGGCCGGGCATAAAGGACATTGAATTAACCACGCTGGTAACCGCGTTTGCCGCGATAGCCACGGTTCCGAAATGGGTAACTATACGGGATACAAGAATTTTCCCCAGTTGAAACATGGAATTTTCAAGCCCGCTGGGAATTCCCACGTTGAGGATACTTCTTATTGTGGAAAAGTGGAGCCTGATTTTAAAAATACCCTTGAGGGATATCGCCGGCGAATGGCCTGTCAGGAGCAGTGCTGTAGTAAGAACAGCCGCGGCGGCTCTGCTTACCAGGGTGGACAGCGCCGCCCCGGCAACGCCTATCTTGCATACATATATCAACAGGGCGTTGCCGCCTATGTTGAGAATGTTGACCAGGAGGGCGACCTTCATGGTGATACGGCTGTTTCCCACGCTGCGGAACAGGGCGGCGTTTGAGTTATAGATGGCGATAGCGGGAAAAGAGAGGGCGGTGATGAGAAAATAAGTTTGGGCCGCCTGCATGACATTGTCGTCGATATGCCCGTAGATCAGGCCGAGCAGGGGCCGGCAGAGAACAAGGGTAAAGGCCATCAGCGTCAGGGAAACAAGGGTGTTGATGTAGAGGAGCTGCTTTGACGCGAGAGAGGCGCCGCGGGTATCTTTACGGCCTATGTACTGGCTCACCACCACCGCCCCGCCTGTGGCCAGGGCGGCAAAAGCATTTATAAGCAGAACGGAAATGACATCGACTATGGATATACCCGAAACCGCATGTTCCCCAACGCCGCTGACCATGACTGTATCCGCCACCCCCATGGTAACGCCGAGTATTTGTTCTACGATAAGGGGCCACAGAAGACGGAACAGGGACCGGTTGTTCCACTGCACTGCCATAGACGCGGGAACCGACAAAAGTACCTTCTTGTTGAATACGATATTTATACTATAAGAATATCCTTTTTCCCGTGTCGCCGCAAGGCCGCCGGGATGCCGTCCCTGCTGTCCGGTTCACCCCGGCAGTAATTCTCATTTTAACCACGAACCTCACGAACCATCACGAATATAAAGAACCGGTTCATGCCGGGGCATTGGGTTGCATAGGAATCTAGCGCACGCTATATTATTAGTAAGGAGTAATTTATGCCGGTAATTTCACGATTTTTTGGCATGATAATCAAAATGTACTTTCGCCAGAGCGAACATAACCCGCCACATATCCATGCAATATACGGAGAATATGTCGGTCTAATAGATATACAGACACTGGAAATGTTTGAGGGTGATTTACCTCCTAAAGCATTATCCCTTGTAAAAGA
>JAIRXO010000115.1 GCA_031268255.1 Spirochaetaceae bacterium | reverse complement strand
GGAGGTTTATCCAGGGTAAAACGGTGTTCGGCCATGAGGCCCCGGCGGCCTATGGCGCCGTCGTTCATGCGGTACACCGCCTCCACCTGCCAGAGGAAGGTTCCCCGGTCAAGGGCGATCAAGTTGTCCAGTATATAACTGGTCCTGGTCAGGGGCTCCGAATTCCGTATCCGCCGTCTTGTTCCGTTATTCCCCAGTTGATACAGGGTGAAGATATAGGCATTGGCCCCCGAAACCCTGTTCCAGGCGAAGCTGATGGTAGCCCTGCCCCGCAGTTCCCCGGGGCCGAATACATGGTTGTTTTCAGGCGACAGCCCCCGCGCGGCAGGAAGCGGCGGGCCGGGCGTTACGGTAAACCTGAAAGCCTCCTCCGCGCTGACATCCATTCCGTCGCCGCCTTGGGCTTCAATGGTCCAGTAATAGTCCCCCGGCGAAAGGGGCGGCATGGCAAAGGCCCGCCGGGGATTGCCGGTCGATACCAGCGCCCTGCCTGAGCGGGGGTTGGGGTTTCTGGAAAGGTAGAATCTCGAACGTCCTGTATCACCCAGGAGGGACCAGCGGAATTCCCCGGCCCCCCGCATCACGTCGGTCCAGGAAATTTCAAAATCTCGAGGCGGATATTCAAGGATAACCGAACGGTTTTTTCTCAGGGTGAAAGACGAGGTCTCCGCGTGTCCCCGCTGCCTTGCCGCCCCCGCATGGGCCTCCAGCACGGGCTGTACCGACCAGTGGAAAAGGCCCTCCTCATAGTCATCAAAAGAAACATCGAGAGGGCTTTCTTCCACAAAATGGGTCGCAAGGAGATGCCGGGAACCGGCCTCCGCCTGGGTTCCGCTTCCGTAGAGGCGGAAGATATAGTAATGCGCCTCCGGCGCGGCCTTCCACATAAAGCGCATTTCCCTTCCCCTGGGGAGAATTACCACAAGATCGTCATCTACGCGGCCAGTAAAACTCCCCTGGGGAAGTTCAAGCTCAGGGGGAACAAGGGAGGGAACAACAACGAGGCGCCGCTGTGGAAAAGGCGGCGCGTCCGGCGCGGGGTTTCTCGTGGGCGGAGAGCCGGGGATGACCCGCCAATAATAATTCCCCGGCCCCAGGGCGCGGCCCCGTAATGATGCGCCCTCAAGGGCTTCATCAAGTACAAGCTCGGTAAAGCCGCTGTCACGGGCGACTTGCACGCGGCTTTTGCCGGAAGGCGTCCAGGTAAAGCTGAGTTCGCCCGCGAGCCTTTCGGACACCTGGTACCCGTCAGGGGGAAAGAGCTGCCGCCGGGGAGGCTCTTCTTCACCATAGGGTAAAACTTCTTTGCGGGAACGGCTGTACGCAAGGTCCCAAAAAAGCAGCCCGAGAAAAAGAAGGGTCCCGGCAAGGCAGGCCGCGGCGACGCGGCGGTCAAGCCTTTTCGGGTTACAGGCGGAATATCCTGGCACAGGTCTCCTTTCAACCTACAGTGAGGCCCGGTAGGTTCCAAGAAAATGAAAATCCCTGGCCCTGGCTTTCAGTTCGGCCAGAGCGGCGTCAAAAAGACCAGGATCCTCGGGGATGGTTGCGTCAATATAAAAAAGGTACTCCCAGGGCTTGCCCTGTATGGGGCGGGATTCCAGTTTGGAAAGATTGATGCCCCGGTCGCTCAGTATTTTAAGGCAGGCAAAAAGGCTCCCCGGTTCGTCCGAAACCGAAAACACCAGCGAAGCCTTGTTTGCCTTTTCTGAACCAAGGCTCGAAGGTACCGGGGCCGTCCTGCCCTGCCTTCGGGAAATAACAAGAAAGCGGGTATAGTTAAGAGGATTGGTTTCGATTCCCGCTTTAAGTATCTTGAGGCCGTGGGCGCGGGAAGCCGCCTCGCCCGCTATGGCCGCCATGCCGGCAGCGCCCTCCCTGGCTATGGATGCCACCGCCGTGGCCGTGTCATTACAGGCTTCGAGCTTCCAGAGGGGATGCTTGTCAAGAAAATCCTTGCACTGGGCAAACCCCTGGGGATGACTGCGGACTATTTTGACACCGGTGATTTCGGTATCGGGACTGCCTATCAGACAATGCACAATGCGGAGCTTTAATTCGCCCGCGATGGCAATGTCAGGATACCTGAGGAACAGGTCGTAATTTTCGTGGACCGTGCCGGTAAGACTGTTTTCGACAGGAACCACTCCGTATGCGGCGGAACCATCAAGAACCGCGTCAAAGATGGCCCCGAAAGACGGCACGGAAAGCCTGGGGGCTTCTTCGCCAAAAGCCCGCATGAGGGCCTGTTCCGCATAGGCGCCGCTCTCGCCGGAGAAGGCGATTTTTTCCCCTGAGCCGGAACCTGACGCAGGGACCGTGCCTTTCCCGCCTGACAGCTCCACGCCGGCATGACCCGCCGGAGCGGGACGGGGAGTACGCAGGAGTTCCTTGCCGACCACCGGCGCGAGGGCCTCCACATCCCGCATAAGCCTTTCAAACTGTTCGGGGAACAGGGACTGCGGCCCGTCGGAAAGGGCCTCGTCAGGCCGGGGATGTACCTCGATGGTAAGACCGTCGGCGCCCGCGGCAATCGCGGCCAGGGCGGCGGGACTGACCTTGGCCCTGATACCCACCGCGTGGCTGGGGTCCACAATGACCGGAAGATGGGAAAGCCCCTTGACAACCGGAATGGCCGAAATATCGAGCGTATTTCTCGTATACGTCTCAAAGGTTCTGATGCCCCGTTCACAGAGCACCACATCACTGGAACCCGACGCGAGAAGGTACTCGGCGGAAAGAAGCCATTCCTCTATAGTCGCCGAAGGACCCCGCTTGAGGAGCACCGGCATACCGAAGGAACCGACCTTTTTCAGGAGTTCAAAATTCTGCATGTTCCGCGCCCCTATCTGGAACATATCAACAAGGTCCTTCATCTGGACAGCCAGTTCCGAAGAAACAACCTCGGTTACTATAGGCATACCGCAGGCCTCCCCGGCTTCCTTCATGTATTCAAGACCCTTAAAACCAAGCCCCTGAAAAGCATAGGGACTGGTCCGGGGCTTGTAGGCCCCGCCCCTGAGCAGCACCGCGCCCGATTCCCGTACCCTGGCGGCAGTCTCCATAATCTGGGACCGCCCCTCCACCGCGCAGGGCCCGGCAATGACCGTAATGCGGGAACCGCCTATAGTAACCGGCGTTGACGATGAGGCCCCGACCGTTACAATGGTATCCTCGCCCTTGGTTTCCCGCGAGGCAAGCTCGTAAGGCTTGGAAGTCGCCGCGACCCGTTCCACACCAGGAAGAATAGACAATTCCCGTATATCCACCATGCCCTTGCCCGATGTCCCCAAAAGCTCATCATCCCCAAAATGCTGATCCCGGACCGTAAAACCCCGGTCGCTAAGATACAGTTTAACCAGTTCTTTTTCTTTGGGAACCGCGTCCCTGGATAATACGACAATCATGAGAAGCCTCGCATTGCAAAGATGAGGTTATGGTACAAAGAAGAAGGGAAAAGTACAAGGGATATGCCCGCGTTGAGAGCGGACATACCTCTTACAGAAAAATTTTTTTACATTCACGCCATATGCGGCATATTCTTGGAAAGTATATAATCGGCGTATTTTCTGTCCGTGTTCTTGATGTGCCCGATCAACCAGGCGCTCAGAAAACAGGCCAGTTCAGGTGATACAGAACCGCTTCCGTTCTCGAATTCCCTTTCCAGAGCGGAGATGACCCGGATAAAACCCCCATGCCTGAGCCTGTGTTCCTCCAAATCAGGATACCCGGCTTCTTCCATTAGATGTTCTTCGTCGGCGAAATGCTGCCGGACAAAACCGGAAGACGCCTGAATGATTTTTAAAATATAAGCGCCCATATCATTACTGCCCGGAGTACAGTACTGAACAAGTTCGTTTACCGTGGTGATCAGTTCTTTGTGCTGATCATCCATCTCCTTGATCCCTGTCAAATGATTGCTATTCCATTTGATCATACGCATTGAATCTTTCATATAACGGCCCCTTTTTTACCTGGTTATTTTTTACATTACATTTTTACATGATGTTTTTTAATTATTTTTTGAAATCCATGTCGTTTCTATATATAGAAACGACATGCCGCTTTTTTTCATTCCGCTGCCCCCTTTATCCCATTTTTTGGAGATTTTTTTGTGCGCCCTTAGACTGTTCCTGCCTGTGGGCTATTTTGTAATTCTTTATCCTGTATCAATATACAAAAATATGACTAAAATACCAAGCAATTTGAACAAAATTTTTTTCTGATTCTCAAAAGGGGGGCGCATTTCCCCACCGCCGTCCCATGCGCTACCCTTTATCGTCGCGCCCCCCGGCACTCCGAAGGTTTTTGCTCCGCAAAAACGCTTCTCCGTTACCCCCCGCCCGAAAAAGCGCCATAGCAAGGCGTATGGCGTCCCTCCGATAAATGCGACAAGGCGTAGGCCAAATGAAGTCCCCGATGCGCCGTCGTGCCTCGAAGGGCCGCCTACGGTCGAGCCCTCCGGTCTCGCCCTACCCCCCGCCCAATGGAAGCATGCGAGCCAGCGAGCATGTCGCCCCACTATAAGCGGCAAGGCGTAGGCCAAATGAAGTCCCCGGTATGCCATCGTGTTTCGAAGGGCCGCCCCAGGTGAAGCCAGACAGGCATAGTACACAATTCAAGAAATTTTACCACGGAGTCGAAGAAGTTTTCTTCTCTTCGTGACCGCGAACCGTAAACGGTGTCAGTCACCTTTTTTCACGATAAAAATTTATCCAGAAATTTGGTGACTGACACCCATTACAGAAAAGATATGCGGACCCTGGAGAATTTTACCGGTGCTTTTCCGTGCTGTCATTGTCCTACAGCACCCATCCGGCGCCTATAGTCAGGCGGAGAAACGACGGGGACGGCGATACCGTAGAAAAACAGCGCGTGTAGTCAAGGCCCGCCTCCGCGTACAGGTCCCGCCACAGTACGCGCCTCAGCGAAAACCCGCCGGCCAGCGCCGGCAGCAGGG
>JAIRXO010000105.1 GCA_031268255.1 Spirochaetaceae bacterium | reverse complement strand
ATTGGAGCGGAAAGCCCGGTCCCCGCCGCAGGCGGGGATGCGCCCATCTCCGTAAAAAATAGATAGTCGGTCTTTCAGTCATTGCCCCTTAGTATACCAATTCTCTACCCGAAAGTCAACGCGGCGGCCACCCTTGACACCACCTCCCCTTCCCTTTATTCTTACCATAAGACAGCCCTTTAAGGGAGACGTAATGGCAAAGGTTGAATTAAAGAGCATTACCAAGGTGTACGACGGTAATGTCAAGGCGGTTGATAACGCCAACATTGTGGTAGAGGACAGGGAATTTGTGGTTCTGGTCGGGCCTTCGGGCTGCGGCAAGTCCACCACCCTGCGCATGGTCGCCGGGCTTGAGGACATTACGGAAGGTGAATTGTACATTGACGGAGAATTGATGAACGAGGTTCCCCCAAAGGACAGAAATATCGCTATGGTATTTCAGAATTACGCCCTGTATCCCCACATGACCGTGTATGACAATATGGCCTTTGGCCTTAAAATCAAAAAGGTTCCGAAAAACGAGATCGACACGAGGGTTCATGAGGCGGCGCGTATTCTTGATATAGAAAAATTCCTTGACAGAAAGCCCAAGGCTCTCTCGGGCGGACAGCGGCAGAGGGTGGCTGTAGGGCGGGCCATAGTACGCAATCCCAAGGTGTTCCTTTTTGACGAACCTCTCTCCAATCTTGACGCCAAGCTCAGGGTGCAGATGCGGGCCGAACTTTCGGACCTCCATTTAAGGCTTAACGCCACCATGATTTATGTTACCCATGACCAGGTCGAAGCCATGACCATGGCCAGCAAAATCGTCGTGATGAAGGACGGCAGGGTACAGCAGACAGGTTCTCCCCTGCACCTTTACAATTATCCGGTCAATAAATTTGTCGCCGGTTTTATCGGTTCCCCGCCCATGAATTTCCTCACCGTAAAGGTAAGCGAAGAGGGGGGCTCGATCCTCCTTGAGGAAGGGTCGTTCAGCGTCAGGCCCGGCGCCCATGCCGAATATCTTAAAAAATACGCCGGAAAGGAAATCTACTTTGGCATCAGGCCCGAGGACCTTTCGTATGCCGGCGAGGGCCAGGCCGGTATTCCGGTCAAGATAACCGTGGTCGAGCCTCTGGGCGCGGACATTCATCTGTGGCTCAGTACGGGAACCCAGCCCCTGGTCGCCAGGACCGAACCTCATCGCAGCTTTAAGGTCGGCGACAGCGCGGTTTTTGTTCCCAATATGGATAAGGCCCGTTACTTCGACCGGGAGACCGAGCTGTCCATACTGCCCGGACCGGATAAACAGGCGGCTGACGTATAACAACACATACAGAAACCCATAGCACCTTCTCTTCTTTCGGCCTTTCGGATCGGGTATTGGCGGCTCTGGAAAGCAAGGGCTTTACGGTTCCCAGTTCCATCCAGAACATAGCCATACCCCGTCTCATGGCCGATTCGGGACACCTCATTGTCAAGGCCAGGACCGGCACGGGAAAGACCGCGGCCTTTGGTATTCCCCTGGTTGAAAAAATCACCAGTACCGCAAAGGAGCCGCGGGCACTGATTCTTACGCCCACAAGGGAGCTGGCCCTCCAGGTCTCCAGGGAAATACGTTCCCTCTCAGGCGCACCGTATCCCCGCATCGCCGCGGTATACGGCGGCGCTTCCATCAGAACCCAGATTCAGGAACTCAGGCGGGGAACGGAGATTGTCTGCGGAACGCCGGGCCGCGTCATGGACCTTATGGAACGCACTATCCTTGATCTCTCCCGCATAGAATGGTTCATACTCGACGAAGCGGACGAAATGCTTGACATGGGCTTTCTTGAGGATGTGGAACATATCATGAAGGCGGTGAACAGCGAAAGGCGGGTGGCCCTTTTTTCCGCCACCATGCCCCAGGCCATACTGAACATTGTCCGCGAACATATTGGGGAAGTTGATTTTATCGAGGACCAGACCGGCGAAGATGAAAAGCCCCCGGTCGATCAGTCCTATGTCATACTCAGGGAAGAGGACAAGTTTGAAGCCCTGAAACGCATTGCCGACAGCGCCGGAGAATTTTACGGCCTTGTATTCAGCGCCACCAAGGCGGGCGCCGACAGTCTTGCCAGAAGGCTTTCCGCGGCGGGTTACGACGCCGAAGCCATACACGGCGATTTGAACCAGGAAGAACGCGAGCGGGCCCTTGGGCGCTTTAAGGCGGGAAAAGAAAATTCAGCCTCAAGAAGCGTCATGCTGGTGGCCACTGATGTGGCGGCCCGTGGCATAGACATTGTCGCGCTGACCCATGTAATCAACTGGGATCTTCCCAACGACAGGGAAAGTTATGTGCACCGCATAGGCAGAACGGGCCGGGCCGGACTCAAGGGCATAGCGGTCAGTTTTGTCCTCCCCCAGGAAAGGGGAAGAATGAGCCACCTTTCCCGGAGCATGGAGCGCAGCATAGGGAGCGGCATAAGCCGCATGAAGCTGCCCGCTGTCCCCGAGGTAATGGAGGCGCTGCGCCATCGCATACTCGCCTCCCTCAGCGCGGACAGGGCCGAAACTCCGGTTCGGGAAAATACCGAAACCGCGTCTCTTGCGCGGGACCTTGTCGGCGCATTGGGAGCCCAGGAAGCCGCGGAGCGCCTGATTGCCAAAGCCTACGGCAGTCTGCTTGAAAGCGGACGCTACCGCACCATAACCGAATTTGAAGAAATGCCCAAGCCGCACATGGGGCATCAGAAGCCCCGGGGACGCGAAGAACCGGGCAGGGGCACGGTGAGGGTTTATGTGGGCCTGGGAAGGAATCACGGCGCGTCTCCCCGGGATGATGCTTCGCTGCTCATGAAGGCAGGCGGCGTACCCGGACGCCTTGTTGACGCCATCGAGATGAAAGATTACTGTTCTTTTGCCACCATGCCTCTTGACGCGGCAAAACGGGCCTATGGTTTCTCCCACAGAAGCGGCACCCTGATTAAACCTGCCGCGGCGGCGGGCAGAAAACACGGCTAGGGGAGATAAGCAGGG
>JAIRXO010000096.1 GCA_031268255.1 Spirochaetaceae bacterium | reverse complement strand
AGCGTTACCCTGGGCGCTCTCTACCTGTACCAGGAACCGGGCTTTTTCGGCAACAAGGTAGTGCCCCAGGACGACGGGGTATACGAAAACGCCCTGGCCTCCTACGCCGGCCTTGGCCCGGAGACTGCCGGAGCCGCCGCACAGACTGAGCTTCAAAACGGGACGGAGGCCGCCGCTGAACAAAGCGAAGAAATTCCCCTTGATATGACCGAAACATTTGCCTGGTCCGAGTACACTGTCAAGCGGGGCGATTCCGTGTCCGTCATAGCCTCCCGGCATTCCCTTTCCATGGACGCGATTATAGCTTCCAACAATATCAGCAACGCCAGACAACTCAGGGAAGGCCAGGCCCTGCGGCTTCCCAATATGGACGGTATTCCCTATACGGTGAAATCGGGGGACACGCTGGGTAAAATAGCCAGAAACCAGGGCATACCCGTGGAAGCCATACTCGACGCCAATGACCTTGAGAGCGAGCTGATAAACGCCGGAACCATGCTCTTTTTGCCCGGCGCCCGTATGCCCAGCGAGGACCTGAAGCTGGCCCTGGGAGAACTCTTTATCTATCCGATACGGGGCCGTCTCAGTTCCCCTTATGGCTGGAGGCAGGACCCCATAAGCGGGGTGCGCCGTTTCCACAGCGCCATTGATCTTGCCGCATCCACAGGAACCACGATCAAGGCCGCCATGGACGGAAGGATTCAGAGCGTGGGCTTTAACTCGACTTACGGAAAATACATCATCATGACCCACGGCAACAATTACCAGACCATGTACGCCCATCTGAGCCTTGTGTCGGTAGAGCAGGGAGACGCGGTAATCCAGGGAAACAAGATAGGCGAGGTAGGCAGTACAGGCTACAGTACCGGGCCGCATCTTCATTTTGCCATATACAAGAACGGAAGGGCGCTTAATCCCCTTGATTTTCTTAATTCTTCAAGATAGCATATAGGCAGGGAGGTTCCATGCGCAAACTGGTTTTGATTCTCATTGCTTTTATTGCCGTGGCTACCTTTATCCGGGCCTACGATAACAGCCACAGCGTTTCTCCTACTGATATCGAATCCGAAAATCGCTGATATTATGAAGAAAGCCTTTTTTTCCGGCATTTTCTTTATACTGCTTGTCTCCTTTCCCCTTTCAGGCGCTGTGGAATTCAGCGGCCTCGATCTTTCCGAAGAACTGCTGCTTTTTAAGGCCGATTCTGACGGAAACGGCGCCCTGAGGCAAAGCGGCGTTTTTGCCGCCGCCCTCAACGACCGGGGCCGGGGAGAAATCAGGCAGCTTACCGCCTTTCCAGAGCGTATTGATCTTCTTGATTCGGGCAGGATGCTCCAGGTACGGAACGCCTTTGGCGTTATGCGCATCCCCGTTTCGGGCGGCCTTCCCGGAAGCGTAAGCGGCTTTCCGTCCTTTAGCGAAGGCGCGCCGGTCCTGGGGGGCAGGGTCGAATCCATGGTTTCTTCCGAGGATGGCCGCTGGATACTTACCGTAGAACCGGAAAGCCCTGCCTACGGGAATCTGGTACTCATCAACGCCGCCAACGGAAGCCGCACCCTTATCGCCGGGCGGGTGGAGCGCCCCTCCTCGTACTTTCCCGCTTCCTGGAGTCCTGATTCGCGGGTGTTTGTGTATCAGAAGGAAAACAGGCTGTACTATTTCCCCATCAATACCCTTGCCTCTCCGGTAGACGAACGGTACCGCGCCATAGGAACAGGTTCCATACAGTCGATAAACTGGGGCAGGCTCGGTGAATTTTATTACCTTAAAGCCTCGACCATATACCGGGTGCGCAGTTTTGACCTTTTTGCCCGGGCGCTTTACACTGATTTTCTCGAAACAGGAACCATAGCGGGGACCATACCTTTTGAATTTGACCCGAACTTTGACCGCTTCTGGATGGCCCCCGACGCCGGGGCAGTGGTAGTGTCAAAGGGAGGCAGGAACCTTTTCTATTATCCCCTGGACGCCGCGCGGGAGCTTGTGCCCCAGGCATCCCTGCCCTATGTGCTGTTTCCCGGCGCGGCCTCGGAAATTAAACTGCTCTGGTCTCCCTCGGGCCTTATTACCACCCTGGTCTCCCTGCCAAAAAGCGGCGGCCCGCGGATGCTGGCGTACCGGCTCAATACCGGCGACGGGGAGAAAGGCAACGTCATGCTCTTTTCGCCCCTGGACAGCCCTCCGGGAGACGCCATGGCCATTTCGCCTGACGGGACAAAAGTGCTTTTTTGGGGTTCTTCAGGCGCGGTTCTCTATGACTATATCAACTGGAAAAGCCTTGCCGTACTCGGGGAACAGCCGGTTTACGCGGCCCTGTGGATGGGCAATGACGAAGTCATCATTGCCGCCCGCGGCCTCATTGAACGCCGCCGCCTTGACGGCAGGCGGAGCCTCATCTGCCTTTCGCAGGCCGATGACTTTGGCTATGAGGAGAATTCGTCCCGCATAGCGGCCCGCTCCGGGGACACCTGGTATGTTACAGACGGCCTTGCCCCCTGGACCGAAACCTCCCCTCCGGTACTGAGGGAAAAACGGATAAGTTCTTCCCGTTACCGGGTGTACCTCGAAAACCAGGGTTCGTCCTCCTATGTGAATATTCCCATGGTGCGGAATACCGCCTCAGTGGGAACATTTCCCCTGGTCGCGGCAAACGCGCCCCCCCGTGACCGGCCCCCTGATACCGCCGGGGAACAGGAAACCGCCGGAGTCTTTTCGCACGGAAGGCGCGAAGGCTTGCGGGAAACAGCCCTGGTATTTGACTGCGTAGACGACGACACAGGACTCAGGACAGTGCTGGAAGTTCTCGAAGGCTTTGGCCTTAAAGCCACCTTTTTTCTTAATGGTGAATTTATCAGGCGCCACCCTGAATCTGCCAGGAGCATAGCCCTGGCCGGCCATGAGACAGCGTCAATGTTTTACGCGCCCATAGATGTTTCCGACGCCCGCTACCGCATAGACAGGGAATTTATTTCACGGGGCCTGGCCCGCAACGAAGATGAATTTTTCCGGGCCGCCGGAGCGGAACTTGCCCTCATCTGGCACGCGCCGTATTACGCCGCCTCCAGGGAAACAGCGGAATTCGCCGCCGCCGCCGCTTACCTCACCGTAGGACGCGACATCGACCCCCTGGACTGGATAGAACGGGACGACGCCAAACGTACAGGGTTAAACCAGCTTTCAGCCTCGGATATGATAGACCGCGTCATGACCCAAAAAAGACCCGGTTCCATAATACCAGTGCGCATAGGACTGCTCCCCGGCGGGCGGGATGATTACCTCTTTAACCGCGTTGACGTGCTTCTTGACGCCCTGGTACGGGACGGCTATTCAATAGTCCCGGTATCGGTTTTGATGGAACATTCCCGCTGAGGCCCCCGCCGCCCCAGATGAAGAATATTAACCACTAACCACACGGACCACACAAACAAACCTGATAAGATACCATGAAAACATTGTTGTTGTTTACGCGGCGGGTGGGCGCCCGTCCCTGAACCATTTATGCAGGCGAGCGACGAAGGAGCGTACCCCGAAGGGGTCGCCTGAATCATGGTGAGGGGATGGGCAAACCCGCCGCGATATACAAATAGCGTGTTTTCCGTGTGGTTTGTGTTATTATCTGGTATGCACGCTGTACCGTTTCAATATCTGGGCGATTCCTACCATAATATCCTGACCCTCTTTGTCAAGGTTTTCAAAACTTTGCAGCATCGCGCGTACCCT
>JAIRXO010000076.1 GCA_031268255.1 Spirochaetaceae bacterium | reverse complement strand
CGCTTCCTTCTCTGTCATATCGTTTAGTTCTGTCATAAAGTCTCCTATGTGCCCAATAAAGGGAATAATACATTCCGGCAAGGCATAGCATGGAATACGTTTACCCTGTGGTCATTGATCTCTTTGTATATAACTTCGATAAGATTACCCTGTATATTAAAGCCCAACAGCAAATATTTGTTTTCCTCTCCTTCCACAAGCTGGTCATATTTGAAGGTCTTAAAAGCCCATCGAATATCGGCCTCTGTAACACCGTGCTTGAAGGCGGTCTCATTGAAGATTATCTCAAGCTCGTCATCCATATTGTATTATACCCTATTTGCTCCTGTAAGGCAAAGGCCATTAGAGTCGTTCATCGCTGTGGTGCCCCGCAAAGATTCTCTTTACAGGATTCCGCTCTCCTTTTATACTGGACCCATGGAAGTTCTCAGCGAAGTATTCCGGGGCATGATCAAAGAGGTTCTGTCCCTGTTAAAGTCGGAAACGCGTATCACCGAACACAATGTGTATCAGCAGGCGGTTCCCGAGATATTGCCCTTTCTTGACCGGATGATTGACCGCTATATAAAGGGCGGATCGGGAATAAGCGGTATGGAACACCTGGCCGACCTGTACGCAAAGGCCGAGTCAGGCAAGGCATGCCTTCTCTTTTTGGAGCATTACAGCAATCTCGACCTGCCCCTCTTTAGTTATCTTGCCAGAAAGGAAGGCGGTGTTGGAAAGGACCTTACCGGTCAGGTGGTAGCCATCGCGGGGCGCAAGCTCAATGAGGACAGCGCCACGGTCGCGGCTTTCGCGGCGGGCTATACCCGCGTGGTCATTTTTCCCAGCAGGGCCCTTATTGATCTGGATGCCGAAAAGGACAGGGAAGAACTTGTCAGGAGCAACGCGATAAACCGGGCCGCCATGAGAACCCTCAACAAAATAAAATACGAGGGCAAGATCGTCCTGGTATTCCCTTCGGGAACGCGGTACAGGCCCTGGGACCCCGCCTCAAAGCGGGGGGTGAGGGAAATCGACTCATATATCAAGACTTTTGATTATTTCTGTCCTGTCGGCATAGCCGGGGAGCTGCTCCACATACGTCAGGGCGACATGATGGACGACTTTATCAGCGAAGATGTGGTACGCTTTGCGGCGGGGGCGGTACAGGGCTGCCGGGAATTCCGCGAAAAGGCCAGGGCCGGGGCAGAGGCAGAGGGTGTGGAGGACAAGAAGCAGGCGGCGGTGGACGAGCTTATGAAGGTTCTCGAAGGCGTACATGCCGCCGCTTTCGCGGAGCGGGAAAAAATCCTGGCCGGTAAAATATAAAACCGATGAACGATCTGGAACTTGAAACAGGCAAGCCCCTGCCCCTGGGGGCGATTCCCACAGGCAGGGGTATAAACTTTGCGGTTTTTTCCCGCTATGCCTTTTCCATCATTCTGGTTCTTTTTGAATCGGACCGGGAGGGCAGTCCCTGCCGGGAAATCGTCCTTGACCCGGAAAAGAACCGCACCGGCGATATATGGCACTGCCACATACCCGGCCTCAAGGCCGGAGCCCTGTACCTGTACCGGGCCGACGGCCCTTATATTCCCGAAAGGGGCTTCCGCTTTAATGTGCATAAGGCGCTCATTGATCCCTATGCCAAAGCCCTGACCAGCCTTTCCGGTTGGGACATGAAAGCCGCCTCGGGGTATAATTCAGACGGCCACTACACCGACGCGTCATTTTCGTTCAGGGATAATATACGGAACAGCCCCCGCTGCGTGGTCATTGATGACAGCTTTGACTGGCAGGGCGACCGGTCCCTGAACTATCCGCTCAGGCACAGCGTCCTCTACGAAACCCATGTCCGGGGTCTCTCCGCCCGCGCGGGGCCCGAACTGCGCTATCCGGGCACCTACCGGGGCGTCGTCGAAAAAATTCCCTACTTTAAGAAGCTGGGCATCACCAGCCTCGAATTCCTTCCCATTCAGGAATTTAACGAGAATGAAGTTACCCGGACTAACCCCGCTACGGGAGAGACGCTGACCAATTACTGGGGCTATTCTACCGTGGCCTTTTTCGCCCCCAAACTTTCCTATTCCTCAGACCAGAGTCCCGGAGCCGCGGTCAGGGAATTCAAGGAGATGGTCAGGGAACTGCACAAGGCGGGCCTTGAGGTCATCCTGGATATAGTGTTTAACCATACCGCCGAAGGAAGCGAGATGGGCCCCACCATATCATTCCGGGGTTTTGATAATACCATCTATTATATACTGGACGAGAATAAACGGTATTACCGGAACTATTCGGGCTGCGGTAATACGGTAAACTGCAATCATCCTGTCATAAGGACTTTTATCCTTGACTGCCTGCGTTACTGGGTGGTGGAAATGCATGTAGACGGCTTCCGTTTTGACCTGGGATCCATACTGGGCCGGGACCAGGACGGCAGCATCATGGAGGCCCCGCCGGTGCTGCAGCGCATAGCAGAGGACCCGGTGCTGCGGCATACCAAGATCATCGCCGAAGCCTGGGACGCCGGCGGCGCCTACCAGGTCGGCTGGTTCCCCGGCGGGCGCTGGGCCGAGTGGAACGACCGCTTCCGGGACGATGTGCGCCAATACTGGCGCGGCGGCAGCGGAACCGCGCGGCACCTGGCCACACGGCTTGCCGGAAGTTCCGACCTCTACCTCAGGGACGGACGCAAGCCCTTTCATTCAATAAACTTTTTTTCGAGCCATGACGGGTTTACCCTGGGGGACCTGGTAAGTTATGAACGCAAGCACAATGAGGAAAACGGCGAAGATAACCGGGACGGCAGCGACAACAACCTGAGCGCCAATTACGGAACAGAAGGGCCTTCGGACGATCCCTTTGTAAAGGCGTTACGCGAAAAGATAATGAAGAATTTTTTTGCCACCCTCCTGCTTTCCCAGGGAACCCCCATGATGCTCGGCGGCGATGAATTCGGGAGAACCCAAAAGGGAAACAACAACGCCTACTGCCAGAACAATGAGATTTCCTGGTACGACTGGTCCCTGGTAGAAACAAACCGCGGCTTATTCCGCTTTGTCAGAAAGATGATAGCCTTTCGCCTGCACCATCCGGCCTTTATGCGTCCCGAATTCTACACCGGCAGGGACGGTAACTATAATTCCATCCCCGACATAAGCTGGTTTGACGAAACCGGCACAAGCCCGGACTGGGGAAAACTTGACCGCTTCCTCGCGCTGAGAATGGACGGCAGCAGGGCCGAAACCGAGGCCGACCGGGATGACAATGATTTTTTCATCATGTTTAATTCAAGCGACAGCGACCAGTTTTTTACCCTTGTTCCCCCGGCAGCGGGCAAAACATGGCTCAGGGCGATAGACAGTTCTTTTCCTTCTCCAGAGGACATTATTCCTGAGGGAGCGGGGTTAAAAAGCCAGAACCATTATCTGGTCAGGTCTCAAAGTATCGCGGTACTTTTATCATAGCAGCCGGTTTCATAAGGACGGGATCATGGATAACAGCAGCTTTATTCTTGGCGTTGACCTCGACGGAGTAGTCGGTGATTTTTACGGCGCCATGCGGAAAATCGCCGCCGAATGGGTCAACAGACCCCTGGAATCACTTACCCCCCAGGTCTCCTTCGGGCTCCAGGAATGGGGCATCAACGAATTCGGCGGCTACGAAAAACTCCACCGCTTTGCCGTAACCCAGCGGGACCTTTTCAGAATCATGGAACCCATACAGGACGCGCCCGCGGTCCTCCGTAAATTATCCGGCAGGGGCATACGCATACGCATCATCACCCACCGCCTCTTTGTCAAATATTCCCACAGGGCCACCATAACCCAGACCGTAGAATGGCTTGACAACTACGATATCCCCTATTGGGACCTCTGCTTTATGAACGACAAAGGCGCCGTAGGCGCGCATGTCTACATTGACGACGCGCCCGAAAACATCAGGAGCCTCCGGGATCAACTCTGCAAAACCATAGTGTTTTCAAACTCCACAAACCTGAACCTCCCCGGCCCCCGTGCCGGAACCTGGCAGGATATAGAACGCCTGGTGCTTGAATCCCTGGACGAATGGAAAACCGGCACCCAGGGCCTTTTCGGTTAAACGGAACAAAACAATGAACAGCGCCGCCGGAAAACTTCTTTTTGTGGTATTGTTATCAATCCTGTTTTTCGCGAATAATTTTGTTTTATTTGTGCTGGCCTATGTATTTGTATCCTTAGGTATGCTTGTTCATGCCCTCTTGACAAAGAACGACATCAAAAACAAAATACTCCTGTCAATGATATATGTGGCAGTCATGATATTTCAGTTGACGCATAACGCCTTGATAACCTTTGCGGAAAACGCCCCGCCCTTTATATCGCTGAGGAGCAGAATCGTCGCAATAGTACTGGCCGCAATACCCTTTATCATTTACGGAATGACATTAGGGAATAAAAATATAAAAAGATACCTCCCTTCGATACAGGACCTGACCGTCTTTACCTTTAACGAATTAACCGAAAACATAAACAGCGTAAAAGA
>JAIRXO010000070.1 GCA_031268255.1 Spirochaetaceae bacterium | reverse complement strand
TTATATTCACAGTATATTGGCATAATGCCATTTTACCTGTGAAATATTTCACATGAATATTGGCAGAAACTGTAAATTATGTCAAGTGAATTATTGGGGGAATTATCAGGAAGCGGCCTGCCAGATACGGGGGCTGAAGCCTTCGGGGACTTCGATTTTTACCGTATCGCCGGACTGTTCTATCACATAAAACCCGTTTTTTACCGCGTACTCCCGGACATTCTGCCTGATTATGGCCCCCGCGGCGGCGGCAAGAAACTTCCGTTTGTCATGCCGCTCGGCGGCGTAGCGGCACAGGATTTCCATGCGCTTGAGGTGGTCCTTTATATCCTGGATATGCAGACAGGCCTTGACCTCCACAGCCAGGGCAAACTCACCGTTCTCAAGCCATACGTCCACTTCGGCCAGGGGTTTCCCCTTTGAATCATAAAACTCTATGCCGGGGCCCGCCTTGGTAAAGGCGTAGCCCAGAACCCGGAATTTTTCCACCATATTGGGCGTTACCAGATGTTCCACAAGCTCGCCAAAACGGTTTCCCAGTTCTCCAAGTTTTTTATCGGTCTTGGCCATCATCTTGTCCAGACGCCGGTCAGACTCCTTCCGCAGACGGTCTGTCTCCTTCATCTGCTTGGCCGTCTCCTTCTGTATCCGGTCTGTGTCCTTTTGCATCTGGGCGGTTTCTTTCTGCAGGCGGTCCGTTTCCCGGAGCAAGGCCCAGATATCCTCAGGCTGTGCGTTTTTTTGTGGTCCCCTCTTTTGCGTTCTATTTTCTGTTCCCATAATTCCCTCCCCGGCCCTATGGCCCGGATTCATCCAGTATACTTCATTACGAAGATGGCGGCAACGCCGCTTCTTTCTTTACGGCCCGGCGGTGGATGCTGCTTTGAATTTTACCCCCAATGAGAGGCGGCATTACCAAGGCCCTTGTATTCCCCTCCCCGCTCATGGTAGTTTAGGAGGGGGAGCGCATGAAAGCCGCTATTGTCTATGGCTCAAAATCTGATTCAACTATAATGAAGAAAGCCGCCGATGTGCTTGGGGATTTCGGCGTTGACTATACTTCCCACATACTCTCGGCCCACCGGGTTCCCGAACTGCTCCACGAAACAATATCCCGCCTTGAGGCTGAGGGAAACGAGGTGATCATTGCCGGGGCGGGCCTTGCCGCCCATCTTCCCGGGGTTATCGCGAGCCTTACCACCATCCCGGTCATAGGGGTTCCCATAGCCGGCGGGAGCCTGGGCGGCATAGACGCCCTCCTTTCCATAGTCCAGATGCCCAGGCCCATACCTGTTGCCTCTGTCGGGATAGATAACGCCGCCAACGCCGCGTACCTGGCCTGTGAAATTCTTTCCATTAAATACCCAGAACTAAAAAAGGCGCTTATGGAATTCAGAAAAAAGATGAAAGACGATTTTGCCAGCGACAAGGAGCCGGATTATGAGCAAAAACTTCGACGCTGAATCCATCAAACAGGGTGGGGAGCTTTACGAGGGCAAGGCGAAGAAGGTGTACGCCACCAGTAACCCTGACCTGGTGATCATCCACTATAAAGATGACGCCACGGCCTTTAACGGCGAAAAAAAGGGGCAGATTGAGGACAAGGGCATACTGAACAACAAAATCGCCTCGGGGCTTTTTGAACTTCTTGCCCGGTCAGGCGTAGCTACCCATTTTAAGGGCCGCCTCAATGACCGGGACATGGTCTGTTCCAGGGTGCGCATAATTCCGCTGGAAGTCATTATCCGCAATGTCGCGGCAGGCTCAATGGCCAAGCGCCTGGGTCTTGCCGAAGGAACGGAACTTAAAACAACGGTTTTTGAACTTTCCTATAAGGATGACGCTCTGGGCGATCCCCTCATCAACGACTATCACGCGGTTTCCATCGGGGCTTCCAGTTTTGACGAAATCGAACAAATAAAAAACCTTAGTTTTACCATCAACAAAATCCTCTCGGCCTTTTTCCTGGAACGGGGCATCAGGCTCATTGACTTTAAACTTGAATTTGGCAGAACAGCGGCGGGGGACCTGGTACTCGCTGACGAAATTTCCCCTGACACCTGCCGTTTCTGGGACGCCAAAACCAATGAAAAACTCGACAAGGACCGTTTCCGCCGCGATTTGGGCAATGTCAAGGAAGCGTATACGGAAATTCTCAACAGGCTCGGCGGCGAAGGCTAAAAAAGCAAAGGCGGGCGCGGCTATGACCGACGGCAATGCGGACCACAACGGCTGTCCTCCCGACAAGCTGCATGAGGAGTGCGGGGTTTTCGGCATTTTTGCGAACAGCGAAAATCAGAACGTGGTCCCCCTGGTGTACTACGGACTCCTTTCCCTCCAGCACCGGGGCCAGGAAAGCTCAGGTATCGCCGCGGCGAAAAACGGCACGGTCGAAGTGCGGAAAGGCATGGGCCTTGTGGACGAGGTGTTCGGCCACGCGGAGCTGGATCAGATAGAAGGGCCGGCGGCCATAGGCCATGTGCGTTATTCCACAGCGGGTTCAAGTTCCATAGAAAACGCCCAGCCGTTTGTAAACCGTTTTAAGCAGGGCGCCATAGCAGTTGCGCATAACGGAACGCTGACCAACGCCGATGTGGTCCGGGAACTCCTTGAGGATGCCGGCGTCGGTTTCAGCTCATCCAGCGACAGCGAAGTCATCGTCAATCTCATCGCCAAAAACTACAAAAAGGGCCTGGAAAAGGCCCTCACCGACACTATCAAATTCATCAAGGGTTCCTATGCCCTGGCCGTGCTTACCGACAGCGCCCTCATCGGGGCAAGGGACCCCAACGGCATAAGACCCCTGTGCCTTGGAAAGATCAAGGACGGCTGGGTTCTCGCCTCCGAGTCCTGCGCCATAGACGCCGTAGGTGGGGAATTTGTCCGGGACATAGAACCGGGAGAGGTAATCATCATAAGCGGCGGACAGGTTCTTTCGTTCTCGTTCAGCGAAAAAACACGGCGGGCGGTCTGTTCCTTTGAGTACATATACTTTGCCAGGCCCGACAGCGTTATAGACGGGGTGGATGTCTATGGGTCCCGCGTCAGGGCCGGAGAGATTCTCGCCCGGGAGTCCGCTGTCGCCGCCGACCTGGTCGTCGGGGTTCCTGATTCGGGGATACCCGCGGCCATAGGCTACGGCAGGGCAACCGGAACACCCTACGGCCTTGGCATAGTCAAGAGCCGCTATGTAGGGCGAACATTTATCGCCCCCAGCCAGAACATGAGGGAAAAAAATGTTATGGTGAAACACAATGTGATACAAAGCGAGGTCAGGGACAAACGGGTGGTGATCATTGACGATTCCATAGTACGGGGAACCACGAGCCGCCGTCTTGTGGCCATACTCCGCAAGGCCGGGGCAAGGGAAGTTCACATGAGGATATGCTCGCCGCCGGTGCGCTTTCCCTGTTACTTCGGCATAGACACGCCTCACCGCAAGGACCTTATCAGCAATGCCAACAATGTCCATGAACTCTGTAAGACCATAGGCGCCGACAGCCTCGCCTTTATCAGTACAGACGGGCTCCTTGAGTCCCTGGACGGCGACGGCGGTTACTGTCTGGGCTGTTTTTCCGGCGAGTACCCCATACCGGTATCAGGCGAAACGGGGTCATGTTGAATTTCGCATACAGGGAGCTGTGATGAACTACAAAGAAGCCGGTGTTGACATAGAAGAAGGCTACAGGGCCGTCGGAAAATACCGCGAGTTTGCCGAAGGAACCCTGGGCCCCTTAAAAGATTCCGTACTCAACCGTATAGGCAGCTTTGCCGGAATGTTCTCGCTCAGGGATTTTATTGCCCCCCGTAACGGCGTGGCCATGAAGGACCCCGTCCTTGTTTCGGGAACCGACGGCGTGGGGACAAAACTTGATATTGCCTTCAGGATGAAAAAATACGACACCGTCGGCATAGACTGCGTGGCCATGTGCGTCAACGACATACTCTGCCACGGCGCGCGGCCCCTCTTCTTTCTCGACTACCTTGCCTGCGGCAGTCTTGACGCCGGTATCGCCGCCAGCCTGGTCAAGGGCGTCGCCACCGGCTGCAGGGAAACAGGCTGCGTGCTTTTGGGCGGCGAAACAGCCGAAATGCCCGGCTTCTACGACGCGGGAAAATACGATATGGCGGGTTTTGCCGCCGGCATTGTTGATCGGGAGCGCATCATCGACGGCTCAAAAATCCGTCCGGGCGACGCGCTTGTCGGCCTCGCCTCGTCAGGCGCCCATTCAAACGGCTACAGTCTCATACGCAAAGCAATCCCCGACCTTTCCGAAGATTTCGGCGGCATGCCCATAGGCATGGCCCTGCTCGAACCCACCAGGCTCTATGTCAGGGGCATCCTTTCGCTCCTTGAAAAAATCGAAATCCACGGCATGGCACATATCACCGGCGGAGGCTTTTACGAGAACATTCCCCGCATGTTTCCCGCCGGAGGCCCGCCCCTGGAGGCGGTGATACAAAGCCCCGCCTACGAAGCGGGAGAACAAGGCGCCTGGACCGTGCCGCCTGTCTTTGGCCGTATCGCCCAGGGCGTTAGCCGTTACGGCACGGCTCATCAGCGGGGCGCCGGGGACGCGGGCCTTTCACTCATAAAAAACGACGGAGAACTCAACAGGCTCATGTTTAACACTTTCAATATGGGCATAGGACTTATCCTTGCCCTGGACGAGGCCGACGCGAAAGCGGCGGCGGAACTGCTCGACAACCTGGGGTATCCGGCCTGGATTATAGGCAGGGTCGAAAAGGCCGCGTCTCATGCGGGCGGCCCTGCCGTCGGCTCCGGCGGAGTGCGGTTTGTCTAAACCAGGTCTGCCCGCGGAATCCGCGTCTCAGGCCCGGGACCTGGTCAAGATTCTTGTCCTCGTGTCGGGAAGCGGCACCAACCTCCAGGCCCTCATTGACGCCGAAAGGGAAGGCCGCCTGGGCAGGGGCCGCATCAGCCTTGTTATCTCTGACCGTGAAGGGGCCTATGCCCTCACGCGGGCCCGCCTCTCCGGCATAAAGACGCTGACAGAAACGCCTGACCCATCACTTCCCGGCCCTGAACGGCGGAAGGAGCTTTCTGGCCGCATACTCATCCGGGCCCGGAAAGAAGGCATACGTTTCATCATACTGGCGGGCTTTCTTTCTATATTGAAAGGAGACATCATAGAGGTTTACAAAAACAGAATCATCAATCTCCATCCGAGCCTTCTTCCCAAATACGGAGGCAGGGGCATGTACGGGGAACGGGTGCATCAGGCGGTCCTTGCCGCGGGAGAAAAAGAATCAGGCTGTACCGTGCACCTGGTCGATGAGGGAACCGACACCGGACCCATACTGCTTCAGCGCAGGGTTCCGGTGCTGGAAGGCGACGACAGCGCAAGCCTCGCCGCCCGTATCCACAACGAAGAACATCAGGCCATCATAGAGGCGGCGCTTATGATGATAGAAGGTCTTAAAAATTGAACAGAGACAACCCGCCGGGTTGTCGAACAAGTCTAATGGAGGCAACGTATGGAAAAAAGAACGCTCAAAAACGGTGAACTCTCGCTCCTCGGTTTCGGTCTTATGCGGCTTCCCTGCAGGGAGGGTTCCCAGGAAATTGACTCGGAGGCAGCCGGGGAAATGGTTGACTATGCCATAGCCCAGGGTGTTAATTATTTTGACACCGCCTATATGTACCATGAAGGAAAATCAGAGAGCTTTGCCGGCGAGGCCCTTTCCCGCCATGAAAGGTCAAGTTACAAGCTGGCCACAAAGATGCCCCTCGTGGCCCTTAAAACCCATTCCGATGTTGAACGTATTTTTAACGAACAGCTTAAAAAATGTAAAACAGATTATTTTGATTTTTATCTGCTTCATAATATCAACGAGGATCATCTGCGCATCGCCGAATCCTGCGGAGTCTACGAACAGCTCAAGAAAAAACAGGAGCAGGGCCTTATCGGGCATCTGGGCTTTTCCTTTCATGACCGGCCTGAACTGCTCAGAAAGGTCGTGGAAAAATACGACTGGGAATTCGCCCAGATTCAACTTAATTACCTTGACTGGGAACTGCAGAACGCCGGGGAGCAGTACGAGATACTGGCGGACAAGGGTATACCGGTCAATGTGATGGAGCCGGTGCGGGGCGGCACCCTGGCAAAACTTTGCGATGAGTCCATACGGATTTTCCGCGAGGCAGACCCAAATGCCAGCGCCGCGTCCTGGGCACTGCGTTATGCCGCATCGCTTCCTGATGTCCAGGTGGTCCTGAGCGGCATGTCCGTATTGGATCAGGTCAAAGACAATGTGCGCACCATGAGCCCCTTTACACCCCTCACCGGCGCCGAATACAGTGTCATCGAAAAGGCCCTCGCCGCCTACCGCAGAGCGGCATCGGTTCCGTGTACAAGCTGCCGCTACTGCATGGACTGTCCGTCCGGGGTGGAGATTCCAAAAAATCTCGCCGTGTACAACAACTACCAGATAGCCCTGGCAAACAAGCATCCTATGGCGCCTTTTCTTTTTGAAATGGAATACCACATACTCCAAGAAGGACAGCATGCCTCAAGCTGCGTAAGCTGTGCGCAGTGCAAAAGCCGCTGTCCCCAGCACATTGACATACCCCGCTGGATGGGAGAAATCAGCAAGCTCCATGAAAATTTAAGGAGCGCGCACAGATGAAAAGGCGGGCCTTGATCAGCGTTTTTAACAAGGAGGGAATCTCCGGCTTTGCCTCATTCCTTGCCGAATCAGGCTGGGAACTGCTTTCTACAGGCGGAAGCGCCAGGCATCTCAGGGAAAAGGGAATCAGCGTGCATGACGTGTCGGAAATAACCGGCTTTCCCGAATGTCTTGACGGCAGGGTAAAGACCCTGCACCCCGCCATACACGCGGGACTCCTTGCCAGACGGGACGAGAAGTCCCACATGGATACCCTCGCCTCCCTTGGCTTCGCCCCGGTAGACTTAGTCTGTGTCAACCTCTATCCTTTTTTTGAAAAAGTCCAGGCCGGACTTTCCCTTGAAGAAACCGTTGAGTTCATTGACATAGGCGGGCCCGCCATGCTCCGCTCGGCGGCAAAAAATTACCGGGACGTGATTGTACTTACTGACCCCGCCGATTATGCGGAGGCCAGGGCGGGCCTTGAGGCCGGCGAAGTTCCGCCTGCCTTTAGAAAGTATCTTGCCGGCAAGGTCTTTGACCTGAGTTCGGCCTATGATGCCGCCATAGCCCGCTGCCTCCTGGAAACAGATACCTCTGCCGGAAAATATCCTCCCTTCTGGCCTCTTTCGCTCAAAAAGGACAAGGACCTCCGTTATGGCGAAAACGGGCACCAGAAGGCGGCCCTCTATCTCAGCGCCGACAAAGAAGGAGCCCTCGCCGGCATGGAGCAGCTTAACGGCAAGGAAATGGGCTACAACAATATACGGGACCTGGACCTGGCCTGGAAAACCGCCTGCGCGTTTGGTTTTCCCCCGGAGAGCCCCCCGCTGGGCAAAACGGAACTGTCAGAACTCGGCATCACGGAGGACGCCGCCCTCCCCTGCTGCGTTGCCGTCAAGCACAACACGCCCTGCGGTGTGGCCCAGGCCGCCACCATTGAAGAAGCATACGAAAAAGCCTATGCCTGCGATCCGCTTTCCATATTCGGCGGCATCGTAGCCTCGACAGTTACCGTCAACGCCAGGACAGCCGCGAAACTTGCCGGCCTCTTTCTGGAAATAGTGGTGGCCCCGGACTTCGATACGGACGCACTGGAAATTCTCAAAAAGAAAAAAAACCTCAGAATAATGAAGGCCCGTTTTGCCCCCAGGGATATCACGGAATGTACAGCCGTTGACGGCGGCCTCCTTGTTCAGGAAACGGATAAAAAACTTCTTGAAAAGTGGGAAGTAGTTACCAGGGCCGCTCCCGTCGCCGCTGATATACCGGACATGATTTTCGGTTTGAGAACCGTAAGTTTCGTTAAATCAAACGCCATAGTCGTGGTCAAGGACCGCGCGGCAATAGGCATAGGCGGGGGACAGACCAGCCGCATCTGGGCGGCAGAACAGGCCCTCTCCCGCTCTGCCGCCGCGCTCAGGGCCGCCTCTGAAAATCCAGCGTTACGCGGCACCCTGGCCGGAGGCGCAAGCCCAAGGATCCTCGCCTCTGACGCCTTCTTCCCGTTTTCCGACGTAGTAAAAGCGGCGGCGGAAGCGGGCATCAAAACCATCATACAGCCCGGAGGTTCCATACATGACAAAGATTCCATCGAAGCCTGTGATTCCCTCGGCATTGCCATGGTCTTTACCGGAACCAGACACTTCAAACATTAATATTGTCGGAAACATCGATCCCCGGCGCGGCAGTTCCGCTTGTTTAAGGGGCTGTTTTCTCGTTATATTTAAGGCATGAACGTTTTGGTTATCGGGTCAGGCGGACGGGAGCATGCCCTTGTTTGGAAACTTGCCCAATCCGCCGGCGTAAAAAAGGTATTTGCCGCCCCGGGTAACGGCGGAACCGCCGGAGAAACAAAATGCGAAAATATTGCCGTTGCCGGAGATATATCAGAAGAAAAAACGCAGACCCAACTGCTTGAGTTTGCCAAACAAGAACATATTGATCTCACCATTATTGGGCCAGAAGCCCCGCTGGCGGGAGGCATAGTTGACCGTTTCCGCGCGGCGGGACTTGCGGTCATCGGACCGGATAAAAATGCCGCGCGCCTTGAGACAAGCAAGGCGTTTTCAAAATCGTTTATGGAAAAGTACGGCATCAGAACCGCGAGAGGAAAAACATTTCACGGCCATGAAGCCGCCCTGCGTTTTGTTCAGGGTTACTTTGAGGATACGGAATTTTCTTTTCAGGATGAAAGCGAAACACAGCCTGAAAAAAAGCCCCCTGCCCTGGTTGTCAAGGCTGACGGGCTTGCCGCAGGCAAGGGCGTCATCATCGCCACGGACCTCGCCGAAGCCGAAGCCGCCCTCGCCTCGTTCATGCTGGATAAATCGCTGGGTGAAGCCGGGGCCACGGTGGTTCTTGAGGAATATATCGAAGGTACGGAAATTTCCATACTCGCGGCGTTAAGCGCATCTCCGGGGAAAAAGCCCTGCATACTGCCCTTTGTTTCCGCGAGGGACCACAAGCGCCGCTTCGACGGCGCCAAAGGGCCCAATACGGGAGGCATGGGAGCCATAGCGCCGGTTCCTGATTTTTCGGACATTGCCCAAAAAGATTTTATGACCGCCATACTGGAACCAACCCTCAGGGGAATAAACGCCGAAGGCATGGACTACCGGGGTTTTATTTTTTTCGGCCTCATGATTCGGAAAAACCGCTGCTATCTTCTTGAATACAATGTGCGCCTCGGCGACCCTGAAACCCAGGCGGTACTCCCCCTGCTTGATTCTGATTTGTCAGAACTCTGCAAGGCCATGCTGGACCACAGCCTGGAACACTATCCCCTCTTGTGGAAGTCAGGCGCGGTCTGCGCCCCTGTAGCCGTGGCATCGGGTTATCCCGGCGCCTTCCGCAAAGGCGACCCCATAACCATTGACAACCCGGCGCTGAAAGACTCAGGCGCCAAAATCTTTTTTGCCGGAACAACAACAGCCCAAGCGGTACCCGGCCACGCCTCGCCCAGCCGCACCGCGCCCGGCAAAGACCCCGCGCCGCTCATCACTTCAGGCGGCCGGGTCCTCGCCGCCTCAGCCTGGGGGGCGGACCCTGACGAAGCCCGGGAAAAAGCCTACCGCGCCCTCAAAGCGGTAAACTTTGACGGCATGGATTACCGGACAGACATCGGAAGGGAATAATACTTCTGGTTGCTTACCATTATTTTACTTCCCGCAAGTTTTTATCAGGTAAAGAATACATAATATATCCGGCGAAGGGCGATATTGTGTATTCGTAATATACCCGCAGCGGCTTCCGGGTGGATTTGCGGGTTGCAAAGAAATCACAAAAAGAGCCAGGGTCTGTTGACAAATTCCCTCTGAAAGGGTATAGTGGCGAAAGCTCAGGAATTCCGGTTTGGTTTCCGGGGCTATATTCCCCTGTAGCTCAGTTGGCAGAGCAAGTGGCTGTTAACCACTGGGTCCGTGGTTCGAACCCGCGCGGGGGAGCTTGCAGGCCGTCCATCAGGACGGCCTGTTTTTTTAACCAAAGGCGGGTTCGAACCGGAGGGCGCGCCGTAGACAGGCCGTCCATATCGACTACCACCAATCCGGGGCGGACATACCGGGTACTCTCCTGTCAACTCTTATAATTATCTCGCCATTTCCGGTATTCATCTCTAACCTCATCCTTATTACCGCATATGGAATAAGGAGCACTGTAAGATTTTTCTCAAATTTATCCACCCTGATTCCGCCCGAATTTTGCGAAGATACAGGATTGCCAAGTTCTGTCTTTATGTCCGTCTGTAAACTTGCATAGGCTGTGTCGTTTATGGTTCCTCCCAGCGTTACCGACAAGTCATTGACTACCGTAATGACTCCAAAAAATACCTCGTTAACAGCCTCGTTCACATCAGTTACCGTAGTACCCGCAGGTTGTGTTAATCCTGTTAGGCCGTATGTTTCCCAGGTCACGGAAGAAGGCCATGTCCCCGCCGCCGCAAGGAAAATTACACTTACCGTATAAGACTTCGGTGTCGAATCCTCCGCGGTAACCGTAAAAGT